>JBFKKF010000222.1:0-4458 GCA_041631355.1 Bacteriovoracaceae bacterium
CCCAGTACATCATTTTATTCATACGGGCTTCTAACACTTAGCAATACCTAGAAAGACTTCAACAACTTCATTTATTTGAGCATCTGTAATCTCAGGAAAAATTGGTAAGCTTACCATCCTCTCCGCCGAGCTCTCACTAACCGGAAAATCACCTTTTTTATATCCAAGACCATCAAGTGCAGGTTGTAAATGAAGTGGGATTGGATAATGAATACCGCAGCCAATACCTTTTTCTTTTAATACTTTCATCACTTCATCTCTATTTGAAACTTCAACCGGATATAAATGATAAGCGCATTTACTTCCCTCGCTTACGTCAATAGTCTTAAAACCTTTCGTTTTAATGCATTCATCATATTTTTTTGCTGCTGCAATTCTTTGGTCAGTCCACTGAGAAATATACTTTGTTTTCACGGACAAGATTGCCGCCTGGATTCCATCCATTCTAAAATTACCAGCACAAAAATCATGTTCATATTTTTTTGTTCGTCCGTGATTGATATTCATCGTTGCAAGTTTTAATAATTCTTCATCTTGTGTGATTACTTCTCCCGCATCCCCGTAAGCTCCAAGGTTTTTCCCAGGGTAAAAACTAAAAGTTCCAAACTCTCCAAAAGTTCCAACGGCTTTTCCATCTATACTCGCCAGGTGAGCTTGAGCACAGTCTTCAATAATTTTAAGTTCATATTTATCTGCAATTCTTTTCACTTCATGCATATTGGCCGGATTACCATATAAATGAACAGGGATGATCGCCTTGGTATGCTCAGTGACAGCAGCTTCCAATTGTACACAATCAATGCCGTAACCTTGGGATTCACAGTCAACAAAAACAGGGGTGGCTCCAACTTCAACGATTGCCTCGGGGGTTGCAAAGAAAGAATTGGCCACTGTAATGACCTCATCACCTGGCCCAATATCTAATGATCTAAGAGCAACAGTAATGGCACTGGTTCCATTGGAGCAACCAACTCCAAATTTAGATCCATGAATCTCGCAAAATTCTTTTGAAAATTTTTGCTCATACTCTCCCATTATAAATTGACGGGAATCGAGAACTTCTTCGATTGTTTTAAGAATTTCTGGTTTAATCTTGTCATACTGAGCTGCTAAATCAACAAATGGTACTGCCATAAGTCCTATCCTTATTAAATATATTTTCTATAAAATATTTCCTGGAAAGCAATCTGTCTATTTTTAATAACTTGCTTCTAAAAATTCTCTCCCCTTCCTCTCGAATTCTTCATAGTTTTCGGGGGTTATAAATACTTTCTTAGCCTCTGGGAATCTTTCCACAAACTTATCTAATCCCTTAGGTGATTTTCTGCGTCCAGATTTCACCTCAATAGCTAATAATTTACGGCCAACTTTAACCACATAATCAACTTCGAAGTTTCCTTCTCTCCAATAATATATATCATCATAATGCCGTACGAGACTTGAGCCAACAACTAACTCAAATACTCTCCCTCTCTCATCTTTTTCATAATCATCTTGAATTTCTGCATAGTATAGAACAGGGCATAAAGGTAAAATTTTTGGAGAAGAAATTTTTTGTTTTAATTTTTTTCCAGAATATTTGTGTAATGACTTAACTAGAAAAGCACCTTCAAATAGGGAAATATAATATTTAACTACTTCAACATTTCCCTTATCCTGTAGTTGTCCAAGTAATTTCGTGTAACTTATCTCTTGGGCAGGATAAGACATAATCAATTCGAAGGCCTGCTTGAATAAAGAGGGAGATTTCACTTTATGATTATTAAAAATATCTTTTTCGATAACTGTAGATATAATTGATTGTTTTATATAATCAACAAACTCTTTTTTATTATCTTTAAATGCATAACTCCCTGGATAACCACCATACTTTAAATATTCCTCTAAACTCATCTGGCTTAATGCCTTAGACTCATAATAATTCCAATGGTAGGCCCGTGTAATCTGAACGCGCCCTGTTAAACTCTCACTCAATCCTTGCTGAATATCCAAAGAGCTTGATCCAAGTAAAATACATCCCAAATTCTCTTTATTTCGCCGATCTTCGTCCCATAACTTTTTTACGATCTCTGACCAATTTTCAACTTTTTGAATTTCGTCAACAACCAAAAGATCATAATTTTGGCGTGCTTCTATCCACTGCTCTTCCAGCCAACTAGAGGTTGAATTAAACACTCCATCAGCACTTAAATACAGAAATTTTCTATCATAATTATTTTCGAGTAAGTCAAGAACACCAGTGGTCTTTCCAACTTGTCGCGGGCCCAGAACGACCTGAATTAAGCCCAAATTCTTCTTGAGCTTGTCTTCTAAGCCATTGATAAAATTGAGCTTTATGACTTTTTCCATATTTGATAGGTTAACCTACTAAATTTGATAGGTCAAACTATCAAATTTTCAATATGGTAAATCTGACTTTTTCTTTAGAAACTTTGCAGGATTGCCACAAACAACTGAGTCAATCTCAACATTCTTAGTGACCACGCTTCCAGCTCCAACCATAGCGTTTTCACCAATACTTATCCCTGGCATAATTGTGGAATTAGCTCCAATGATCGCCCCTTCTCCAAGATTTGGTCCCTTGAGACTACTCTTAACATTAGGAGAAACAGGATACATAGCATTAGTAAATACTACATTTGGTCCAACCCATGAGTTTTTTGCGAGTTTTGAATATTCTGGAATGAAAACTTGGGTGTGGATCCTAGCTCCATCCCCAATTTCTACATGATGCTCAACCACACTTAATGTTCCAATTGAAACATTGTCTCCTATTTTATTTAATTCCCGAATATTAGCTTTATTTCCAGTTTGAAAGTTGCTACCAATTTCATTTCCTGCATAAATAATTGTACCGGAACGAATAATCGAATTATCTCCTATCACCGTCTTTAGTTCACCATCCTCACTTCCTCGGGGTGGAACTCCAATGATACAAAAGTCTTCAACTATGACGTTTTCACCGAGGTGAACATTCTTATGAATGATAGAGGTTTGTGCTATTGTCACTTTTAATTCCTAGCTTACATTTTTCAGGAGAAAAACGGATTCTAACTTCTTTTCCTGTTTCAGCAGATTCGTAGAGTGCAGAAATTAGCTCTAATGATTTTCGACCTTCCAGACCTTGTACCAAGGCCGATTTATTTTCTTTAATTGCCTCTACTACATTATTTAAATACTCAGTATGTCCAAAACCATAAACATCAGGAGGGTTAACTCGATACTTGTCTAGAACTTCCTTATCTTCTGCAACCTGTTCAACAAAATTCCATACTTTCATCTCATTGACAGCAAAACCGCCTATTTCAACTGTTCCTTTCTCGCCTAGAATTGAAATGGCCCCTTCAAGATCTTTAGGTCTGGTAGCGGTAGTGGCTTCAATAATTCCAAGGGCACCGGATTTAAATTTTAAAACGACTACCCCTGTATCCTCTGCTTCTATATCAACAAGTGCAGTAGAAGTTTTACAATAAACTGACTCAACGTCGCCCATCATCCATTGCAATAAATCAATATGATGTGAAGCTTGATTGGCAAAAACTCCGCCATCCCACTCCCAAGTTCCACGCCAAGAATCTTGGTTATAATACTCCTGAGTTCGACACCAACGAACCCTAACTGTTCCCAGTACCATCTTTCCGAATCGACCTTGCTCTAGGGCTTCGCGAAGCTTAATCACCGGGTAGTTAAATCGGTTTTGCTTTACGACAAATAATCTAACTCCAGCTTTATCACAAGCTTCAATCATTTTATCAGCATCATCTAAGGTCAGTGCCATGGGTTTTTCAACCACAATATGTTTGCCATATGGAGCAAGTTCAATTGTGTGCTGAGCATGTGCCCCCGATTGGGTCAAAACACTCACTACATCTATTTCATCTTGCATCTCTTTCATCATTTGATGCATATCTGTAAACCAAGGAACATCGTATTTTTCACCATAATGCTTGGCGCGATCAGCTTGAATATCGCAAACAGCAACTAATTTTGCGTCCTTAACTTTGTTCTCACCTAAATTTCCCGCATGCTTTCTACAGATACGGCCACATCCCACTAATGCAAATCTTATCATTATTAAATCCTCGATCTTTTTCTATGTATATACCTTAAATAATCATATTAGTGTTCTAAAATCTAGCATTTTTACAAAGTAATCCGATGCCTCCAGCTCTTTAGATAACTCTCCACAATAAATTAATACTGGACGAATTGAATATTTTTGCGCGCCATCCAAACGCTCAATTTTTTGTTCTACTTCCTTTATTACTTCAATTCCAATTTTCTTTTTGTATTTCATTTCACAAAGATAAAGATAACTCATTTTATTTTGAATAAGTAAATCAATTTGACATCCCGCGCGTTTTTTTGTTTGTGTTTGAAAATAAGGTCCAAATTGTTCCATATCATGAATTTGAAGATTTAAGTTTTGAAAAACTAATTCTAAATTTTCTAAAACTA
>JBFKKF010000223.1:0-4452 GCA_041631355.1 Bacteriovoracaceae bacterium
CCATTTGGTCTAAACTCACATAAATTCGACCTAATTCAAAGTAAATTTTATCCTTAAAAAGTTTAGGGTTTGAAGCCTTGAGGTTTTCTAAAAGTTGTAACGCTTTTACTGACTGAGACTGATCTTCTAATAGCGCTGCCATTCTTAAAACGGCAATAGGAAAAAGATCACTAGTTTTATCAATATTTTTTGTCCATTCTCTAGCATTATCCATAATGGCCTGATCAAGCTTATCTTCCTCTTCTAGTTTATTTAACGCTGCCATATAACTTGGGATTAAGTTGGGAGCAGCAATAAATTTATTATCAATTGCCAATAGCTTTTGTTTGAACTCATCAGCTTTAGTTTCATCATCCAAATATCCAGTAAAAACAGATTGCTCGATTTCAAAGATCTTATCCAGTTGCTCTTGCCCCTCTACTGTTTTCATATGTGAAAAGACAGAATAAGCAACTATCAAGGCCAAAACAATACCTGAAATAACCAGTATTAGTTTCTTGTTTTCATTAATAACGTGCCCTAGGTCAGTTTTTTCTAGTGTATCGTCTAAAGTGTGGGTCTCTTGATTAGTTGACATTTATAATCCCTTTTATCCAGTTGTTTTTGAAAATTTTATTCTTAAAATCAATAAGTTGTCAAAGGAGGAGTGTTTGGATACGATTTATATATGAAATATATAATTAGCCTCACTATTTTTGTTTTTACTCTCTCTCCTATTTGCAACGCAGCAAGTCTCGTTGGAAGATTAGGAGTTGGCTATACTCAGCACTTAGATAACGGTAGCCCCTCTCTATCACTAAAGTTGCAAAGAAATAGATCAACTGCCATTGGAGGAGTATTTGGCCTAGACTCAAGCTCTGAGGGCACCTTCTACACTTTGGGAGGAAAGGTTTATCGTTATATCTATGAAGAGCCTCAATTAAACTTTTATTCGGCACTTGGATTTCATCTATTCACCTATCAAAATACAGAGACTGAGGAAACGGAGCAAGGACATCAAGTTAATGGGCTATTTGGTACTGAATTTAGTTTCCAAGGGTTAGAAAGCATTGGGTTTAGTTTTGAATTTGGTATGGGACTTAGTAAGTTTCAAGGAAAGACTCATATTAAAACATTAGGACACGGACTACTCTTATCCGCAGTACACTTCTACATATAGGAGTATATGCTAAAAAAAATAACTCTCTATCTTTTATTCATCCTGGCCGTCTCCACCACGGCCCATACTCAGGTGAATCCTTCCGCATTTCCTATTGAAGACGATGAATTCAATGTAGGTGGTGATATTTTCCAGGATTTTAACGAGGATTTAGAAGCCGCACAAGTTGCAGAAGACGAGAGATTTTATCGCTATGCAAGATTTTTTGGCGTAAATATTGGCCTGGGTTTTACTACTTTTACGGAAAACAGAGGGTTGGCCTACACGGATAACCACCCTTCTATCCACTTTTCTCTACAATATTTCATGGATTTTCAAAATGCCTTTGTTCTTGGAATGGAATACTCCAAACACACCATGTTTATTGATACTTATGTTATAGGCTCCCCAACTGAAATCATTGGAGCAGTTGAAACCAATATGCTAAGACCTTTTTTTGGGTACCGCTATTATATCGATACCAGTGATTTAGGGACCGCCATCACATATTCAAACCCTTATTTTGTAGGAAGAGTTGAGTACTGGTATCAAACCAATACCTTCCCTGAAAATGATAATTTTTCGGATCAAAGTGGAGGTGGAATTGGAACTGGTATTGGCTTTGGTCTTGAGTTTCCAATTGAAATTAAAAGAAACTATTTCAACGTTGAGTTTCTTTATCACCGGGTAAACTTTTTTGATAAATTTACAAATGATTACCGACAAATCCCTGATGAATTGGAGGAGGATGGTGATCCAGGAAATCAATTTGATAGTACTTTTGGTTTCGATGACCTGAGGGGAGATGTCCTGTCTCTAATGATTAATTATCATATCGCCTGGTAACTAATCCCGGCTGTAATAATTATCTTAGTTATCATGGAAGAACGTGTAGGGATTAGTCACCCAATGCAAGCGACGAATAGGAGCTTTGGATCTTCCAGGCTGTAATAATTATCTTAGTTTTTATCCGCCAATTTTTTTTAATCTTCTCTCAATATCAGTCGTCGTTCTAAAAATTAAATGTACCGGAGTATTAATTAGATTAAATTCGCGACGAAGAGCATTTGATAAATATCTTCTATAATTTACTGGAACTCCCTTGGACTTATTCGTAAACATTAAAATAGTAGGAGGAGCTGCTTTAATCATTGAGGCATACTTAACCCTATGTCTTGAACCACTAGATTTATTAAGTACGATTGGATGCCTATCTATCAAATGGCTAATAACCTTATTGAGTTTTCCAGTTGTAACTTTTTTATTTCTAATCAGGATTGTCTTTTTAAGTGAACCTCTAAGTTGAGGAAGATAGCTTCCCTTCTTAGCAGAAATAGTTATCAGCTCACAAAAACTAAGCCAGGGAATGGTTGCTCTTAAGTCTAATAACCACTCTTTTTTTCTTTTTGCATCTTGCATAATCTCTGGAATTAAATCGACTTTATTTAAACAGATAATAATCGACTTTCCTTTATCTAGGGCAATATCACATAGTCTCCTATCCTGGTGTGTAATTCCTTTAGTCGCATCAATCATATAAATAATAACATCTGATTCAGAAATTGATTTTAATGAGCGATAAACAGATTGCTCTTCAATGAAACCACTAACTGACTTTTGCTTTCTAATTCCTGCAGTATCTACAAGTTTAACTGATCGATACTCATCAACTTCTTTTGTTTCCTCTTCTTCTTCGATCGTTTCTATATCTTCTTCAGCTGCCTCTAGTGAAGTGGACTTTTCTAAATCTTCGATAGTAAATAAATCATTGTTCTCAACCTCTTCATCGTTAAAAACCATTTCGTCATCACTATCATCATTATCATCAAAAGTTCTATACTCTCCAGGCATCTGGTTATAAGCGAGCATTTCAACATCAGAGATTTCATCTTCAAACTGATTATATTCTTCCAGTAGCTCTTTATTAGATTTTCTAAATTGATCGTCTTTAGAACTTAAGTATTGAACATCCTCAGCAAATTTTAAATCAAAATAGCCTTCGATGGGATCAACTGTTGTTCCTGCGATATCTGATACCAGTGCCCTATCTGCTCCTACAAAACGATTTAATAATGTGGACTTCCCTGCATTAGGAGCACCAATAATGGCCACGTTTGCGATCACATCATGGTTAGGTTTTACCCCTTTTTGAATTTCAGTAGTGTCTTCAGTATTAAACTCATGAGCGTAATCAAAGATTCTTTCATATAAATCTGTTAGCCCTCTACCATGCTCTGCCGAAACAATAAAAAAGTCTTCTGAAGATAAACCGAGCTCATAAAATTCAGCTTCACTTCCCCACTGTTTATCAGAATCAAATTTATTTACAATAAGCCATAATTTCTTTTTGGTTGTTCTGATATAATCACAGATTGATTTATCAAAAGGAATTAGACCTTCTCTTACATCAACAACGAATAACACTAAGTCAGATTCATCGATGGCCATTTTGGCCTGGTCTGCCATAATATTAAAAAATGGCTCAGCGGTTTTACGTTTACCTAACTGTTTTTGCTCTTCAACCTTTTCCGGGTAAAATCCACCTGTATCAACGACAATAATATCTTCTTTCTGCTCACCAGTTTTACTCTCTAGCGTCGCGATACCGTAGTGGCGATCTCTTGTAACCCCTGGCTGGTCATAAGTCATGGCCTTAAATGATTTTTTCATCAACCGGTTAAAGATGGTACTTTTACCAACATTAGGTCTCCCAATTAATGAAACTACTAATGATCTTTTACTCATCTTTTTCTCCAAACTCTATTAGATTTGTGGGTTCGAGGAAGCCCTATTTCATCGAGAACAAAATTATTTCTAAACCATTTAGGGCTAACCTTAACGTGTAAGTTTAGATGAACTTTCCCACCAACCATCGATTCAATCTTTTTTCGAGCTTCAGTACCAATTTCTTTGATAACAGAACCTTTCGATCCAACGACAATGGCCCGCTGAGATTGTCTATTAACTAAAATTGAAGCTGATATTTTTGTATCTTGTTTAAACTCAGGCTTAGCAACCGCATCTTGGTACTCATCAATAACGACAGCTAGCTCATAAGGAAGTTCATCCTTTAAAGTATGAAATGCTTGTTCACGAATATATTCTGATGCAAAGAACCTTTGGTTCTTATTAGATACTGATCCATCTGGGTATAAATGCGGTCCAGGAGATGCTTCATCACAAAGCGCTCCTGTTAAGAGATGAACATTGTCACCTTCTTTTGCTGATAGCACGAAGTACTTTTCAACAGAGGGAACTATCGTTTTAATCGTTTCATAAAACTTATCAAAATTTTTATCATCTAAATTATCAAC
>JBFKKF010000224.1:0-4450 GCA_041631355.1 Bacteriovoracaceae bacterium
CTAATTTTAAAATATTTAAATGTGTTCTTCTATCAAGTAAGCTCATAAACCAATCTATTGTATCATAAATCCGATTCTTCTAACAATATATTCAATATTATCTCCACCGTAGAACCACTATGTTTGGCGGTGCATCAATTGCTTTTTACACTACTTTTAATTAGAAGCCAGATTTTATAGAATTTATAATCACTAAAGGCACTTTAATTTTTGGTATATTGTATGGCCACACGTTTTAAGTCATCCACCTTTATAGGCTTATCCACAAAGCCCACCATACCTGCTTGCATGCATTTGTCTTTATCTTCTTGATAGGCATTTGCTGTTAAGGCCACTACCGGAGGTAATTTATCCCCGTATTTTTCACGTAGTTTTTTAGTGGCAGTAATTCCATCCATTTCTGGCATCTGCATATCCATTAAGATAAAATCGTACTTATTGTCTGTACTGGCGTCATCCATCATTTTGATTGCCTCAGCTCCGTTAGCAGCAATATCACAACGAAAGCCCATTTGGGTTAAAATCATATAAGTTATTCGCTGATTTACCACATTATCCTCGGCCAGAAGTACATGCCCATTCAACTCAACGTGATTGTGATTAATCTTTTCTAACTCAGCAACCTCACGAACCTCTGCAGCTTTTGCTTTTGTCAGCTCTAAGGTTAAAGTAAATATGGATCCCCTCCCTTCCTCACTTTGAAGTTTAATATCCCCTCCCATTAACTTGGCCAATTTATAGCTAATAGATAGACCTAGCCCAGTTCCTCCGTATTTTCTTGAAATAGAAGAGTCTGCTTGAGAGAAGTCTTTGAATAGTTTTTTTTGATCTTTTTTAGAGATTCCAATTCCTGAATCTTCTATGGCAATGGTAACCAATATTTTACCTGATTTGATCTCTTCAGTCTTCACTTGGACTTTCACATGCCCTTTATCTGTGAATTTAACAGCATTGGCCATTAGGTTGAAAATGATTTGTCGAATACGAGTTACATCTCCTACAAACTTAAGGTCATCTCTTCCATCGTATTTGATATCAATTGTTTTTTGAGAAGCTTTAAAAGAAGATAAGTAAATAGATTCGTTGATGCAGATATTTAAATCAAAAGCAATCTCTTCCAGCTCAAGCTTACCAGACTCAATCTTAGACATATCTAGTAAGTCATTTAATAAGAGAACCAAACTATCACCGCAAGAGCTCATGGTAACAACCATATCTTTTTGCTCTTTAGTTAATTCAGTATCTGCTAATAATTGAACCATACCAAGAACTCCATTCATTGGTGTTCTGATCTCATGACTAATATTTGCCAGAAATGAGTCCTTGGCCTTATTAGCTTTGAGAATCTTTTTTTGAGCTTTTTCTATCGCTTCAGCCATTTTGTTGAAGTTTCTGGCAAGATGCCCAAACTCGTCACTCCTGTTATCATCAACTCTAGTACTGTAGCGTTTTTGCGTAATTTTTTGAGTTCCGTCTAGAAGATTGTCCACCCCACTAAGAATACTTTTATAAAAGGATATTGCAAAAGCAATACAAAGTATTATTACTATCGCACCAAGAGTATTAATCACGAGAATAGTATTTCTTGCACTATTGCTATTTCTTAATTGTCGCTCTTTTAATAAACTTTGTTCGACTTACATAAAATCATTTAATAAACCTCTTATAGAGTCTATGAGTTTTTTACCAGACTTCTTAATAACAAGACTTTTGGCCGAATCAAAATTACCTGTTTGAATGGCGGTAATTTCAGGGTAAGCTGCGCTCTTAAACCACTGAGCAATTATATCCTCTATTTTTGATAGCTTTTCAACTTGCCTAGGATTATCTGACACCGTATTTTTTAGAACTTGAATTTCTTTTTCCCAACGTAACTTGGCACTATTAAAAGGCTCCAAAAACTCATCAACACCAGTGATAACATACCCACGCAGTCCAGTTTCCAGGTCCACAATTATGCCCTGTAATTCATAAGCCTCAGAGATAACTTTATGGGTATGTTCAACCCAATAAGAACTATCCTGTGAATCTTGAATATAGCTATTTGAAATGATTGTGGAGCTTAAGATAATTAATATCGGTATAATAGAATATAAGAATATTTTCTTTCTTAAACTCACTTGTTCTCCACTGCTATTGATAATCTACTTCTCGGACATATCAACCGTTTAAATTATGAGTTTTTTTAGTAAAACATAGTTGTAAACCTGTGCATAATTAAAGATTACTTAAAATTCTACTAAATACATGTTAATAAAATACAATGAAAAAATACATTTTAACTACTGTAGTCTTGTTGTCAGCTTTAAATATTTCCTATGCCTGTCCGGTAAAAACGAAAGTCATCTCTCAAAATGGTTTTAATACCCATGTGGCAGAATACCTAGTCAAAAGCTCAGATGAGCTTGTTCTCATTTTACCTCCTACTGGAGGAGAAAATTTTATTGATCGCTCTTATGCACAAAATTTCTGTGATGCAGGTATTAATGCCGTTATCATAAAAAATTGGACTGGAGATGATGAATACAATTTAGAACTAGAAATACACACTCGTTATTATAACCGGGCACAACACGCCATCAAGCAGGTAATCAATGAGTACCAAGGCTTTCAATTATCTATACTAGGAACCAGTGTAGGTGGACTCCATGCATCTATCGCCCTAGCTCGATTAAAGGAAATAAAAAAGGGAGTATTGATAGTCTCTGGAGGAGATATAGCCTCTATTATTGCAAATACTAATCAGGATATTTTAGTAGAGGCCAAGAAAAAAAGATTTCGCTTGTTTAACTTTAAGAACAACGAAGAGTATGTAGCCGCTTTGAGGGCAATTCTTCCATATGAGCCTTTAAAAATTAATTTCGACTCCTCTGAAAAGAAAATTGGCATGGTTATTTCCACAAACGATGATATTGTGCCCACAAGAAATCAAATGAAGCTAAAGCGTAAGTGGAACCCCACGATCATTTCCTCTTCTTGGTTGGGGCATACTGCAACTGTAGTTAAAACCTGGCTATTTAACTCATCTGAAATTATTAATTTCTTTAAGTAAGATTATTTTTCTCGGTTATCAGATATTAAAGACAAATCTGCCACCTGTTCTCCCTTATTTGGCCCTATGTTAGCATTTAACTTGGAGAGAATTTATGAAAAATCTAATGAAACTAGGCTTTTGTTTTGCATTCATTTGTCTTCAACTGCCAAATGCTCATTCACAAAAGCTCTATGGTGCAACCGCTCATATTAATATCACACCAGGTAAAGGTGTTCCCTTAGGAGGATATGCAGGGGGAAAAAGAAGGTTAATACCGTGGGATATATTTCGTCGCTATCGTCATAGTAAGTATTTTAAGCCCAATACTGGGGTTAGAGATGAAATTCGATCTAAAGTAATGGTTCTCGAGAAGAATAATGAAAAGCTACTTTTTATAAGCCTTGATCTTATTGGTGCTATTGATCACTTTAAAAAAGATCTAATGCCACGTCTATCTATCTACAATTTAAAACCAGAAAATGTTTTTATTACTGCCACCCATACCCATAGCGGACCCGGGGCAATTACCTACAATCCCTTCTGGGCAATGTTTGCGATGGATAAATTCTCCCGTAAGGTTTACAACGACCTTATGGATGGAATTGTCGAATCAATCTCCATGGCCATCAACAAGCTGGAGCCAGTAAAACTCTACTCAAATCGTTTTGAAATTGATGGTGTACAAAAAAATAGATCTAATAAACCAGGAAACTTTGATAACCATGCTAACTTAGTTCTTCTAAAATCTATTGCGACTGATAAGTGGCTCGGTGGACTTTTTAATTTTGCTATCCATCCAGTTGCTTTTGGGACAAATAATAGAAAATTTAGTGCTGATATTTCAGGGGCGATTGAAAGAAAAATCGAATCTAATCTTAGAACCCTTAATAACGACCAAACAGTGCCGACAATGCTCTTTATTCAAGCAGCTCTTGGTGATGTAAGTCCAGCCAAAAGAGGCGAAGAAGGTCTTGAAACAATTTCTAATCACGTTGCAAAAAAGACACTCGCATCCCTATCCAATATGAAAGAACTTAGTCCGTACTGGGAAGTTGGCCAAACAGAAGTTCAACTCAGTAGACCGGGCTTTAGCTTATATCGATGCACTAAAAACGGAATATTAGGAAAACTCTTTCGTTGGAGTAGGCTCTATAGAAAACTAAAAATTGGATTGCGACGATGGTTCCCTCGCAGGGAAAAACTGTACTCTCTAAAACTTGGGGATATTCTAATGTTCACCTGGCCGGGGGAGCCTACCGCCACACTTGGTAAATATCTTCAAAATGTCGGCAAGAATCACGGATATGATAATACTTGGGTTCTGGGAGTAACTAATAATCACCTTGCATATTTTGTTACTCCAGAAGAAGCCAAGGAAGGTACCAGAGAAGCTTGTACCATGCTTTACCACCCTAA
>JBFKKF010000225.1:0-4443 GCA_041631355.1 Bacteriovoracaceae bacterium
AAAAAATTGAAGAGTTAGAATCTGATAAAAAGAGGATTCTTGGTTGTATAAGTGAAAATGAAAGGACTGAAAGAATGCGAATTACTCAGTTAGTGAGTGTCATCTCAAATATGAAACCTCAAAAAGCTGCAGACCTTCTCTCGGTTCAAGATGCTGGAATTTCAATCAAGATTCTTGAGAAAATAAATCCGGAAAGAGCGTCTAAGATCTTTAACCTTATGGATAAGGAAGTTTCTGCCCGGCTTCAAAAACAATACTTGAATATGCAAAAATAATAAACTGAGATACGTATAAGGAGAATCTTTGAATATATTTAGTACACCACAAATTCATGCGAAAGCTAAAGCGGGATCCGCTGGTGGTGATAATATACTAGATATTCTAGGAAACACGAATCAATTAACTCCAGAGCAAGTTGAAGCATTACAAAAGCAAGGTAAATTAGATACTGAATTTGCAGGATTACTTGGAGAGCAATCTAGCAAGAATGAAAATGGGACTGGGAATGAGAAGCAAAACCCTGAACTACTAAGCAATGCCCTTACAGCTAAAGAGCAGAAAGTATCCCAGAAGCCAATAGAGCAGGCGTTATTAGAAACAGCTTCAGATAAACCACTTCAAAGTGAGAAAACGACGGTTGAAGCTCAGCAAATTAAAAATAAAATAGCTGGCTTAAATCCAAAAAATCAAAAGAGTGAATTAACTCAGCTTCTCTACGGAAATAATAACAATAAAAAAGCAACCAATCATAATCTTGAAACTGCTAAAGTTCAAAAAGCGACATTAAGTCAAAACTTAGGACAGGCACCAGCGATGAATACTCCAGAACAAGTGATTGGACAAGAACAGATACAGGCGGCGGCAGTTCTTCCATTTGCAGGGAAAAAATCTCAGGGATTAAAGAATGGTAAAAATATAGCGACTAACAAGGTAACTCCAAATATCAAAGGAGAAACTGATAAGTCAGTAGCAAATAATAAGTCAAATTTAGTTTCATTCAATGACTTTATAGGAATGCAAAGTCAAAGTAGTAAAAAACGAGTTTCACAAGGGGCTTATAAGCCTGTTAGTGAATCTATGTTTGCTCAAAAGATAGAAAATACACTTCCAAAGCTTGATGGAAAAGCTGGACCGGTAGCCGAAGTGAAACTTCAAGATGTAATGTTTAACCAAGGTATGAATACCTCAGCGGAGCAAGGTGAAGTTGTAGCTCCAGTAGTAGAATCAAATAACTCAAGCATGCCGGTTTCCACTACAAAAGTTCTTGATCTTTCGGCGTCAAATTTATCAAGTAATACTAATGACGTGATATCTCAAATAGAGAACTATATTATTCGTACCAACGCGAGTAATCAGAAAGAAGTGCAAATGTCATTTAAGCACGATGACCTAGGTCGAGTAGACTTACTAGTTCAAAAAGCAAATGATAATCAATTAAATATTTCAATCGCAACCAATACTCAAGATGGAGCAAAGTTTTTTCAAGGTCACCAAGCAGATCTTTTAAATACGCTTCATCAATCAGGTATTAGTGTAAGAGATTTTAAATTAGATACATCACAATCATCAAACCAAAATCTTGCTCAAGACTCAGGACGAAATGGTTTTGAAAACCAAGGTAAGTCTGGCCAGCATCAATCACAGTCTGGTCAAAGACAGGAAGAGCAGCAAAGACGAGATGAGTTGTGGCAGTATTACCAGGATAAGGAAGTGGCCTAATGCCTCAAATGGGAAAACCCATTAACATGAAAGCGAGAGCATTTCAAAATGTTCAGATGGCTCCTCGAACTTCTCAAAAACCACAAAATATTAATGAATTACCTGAAAAAGAAAGAGAACGATTACTCAGTCGTTTAACTGGTTATAAAAAGAAAAATGATCTTTATGTGGATGGTAAGAAGCATAATAAAATGGGCAAGGATGAGTTTTTAAGATTGATGACAGTTCAGTTAAAAAACCAAGATCCTATGGACCCAATGAAGCAGGACAAGATTGCAGGCGAGCTTGCTCAGTTCTCTCAATTAGAACAGTTATCAAATTTAAATACCAAGTTCGATACGCTTACCCAAAACAAGAATGTAGAAGATAAATTCTATGGAGCGAGTTTTCTTGGAAAAGAAGTCGTCACTTCAGGTTCATCTCTTAAATTTGAGGGAGAGGGAACTGAGTCTGATATATTATTTGCACTTCCTAAACCGGCGAGTAAGGTTGTTGTTCGAATCTTTGATAGTAAGAACAATATGGTTGGGGAGATTTGGAAAGAAAATATTGGTCGAGGTAACCAGACATTTACCTGGGATGGTATGCAATTAGATAATTCCTTTTCAGGACCAGGTGAATTTAAAACTCAGGTATACGCTTGGGATCAATTTGCAGATCCTATTGATGTGGAAACTAAGTCCATTGGTCGAGTAGAATCTGTTTTCTTTGAAAATGGGGAAACAGTCCTAAAGGTCGACGGTAAGAAAGTTTTTTTAAGAGACGTTGATAGCTTCCATGTTCCGGGAACATCAAAAAATGATCAGGCAAAAGCTGGAGCGCCATCACAAGCAGCACCAGATTTATCTAAACTGAGAAACTTAAACAATAGCTTACAGCAGGTAAGGGCAAATAATGCAGCGACAAATTTACCTGTTGCAGAAAATAATCAAACTAAAGTAAACTTAAATAAGTTAAAAGGATTAAACTCCTATAAACAAAACCAAGTACCAACAACTGGTGTAACCAGTGTGTACGATGACTAGAGGGAGAAGGTTTGAGTAAGAACGTAAACAACATTCTTATTCCTAATGTTACACAGACACCCGGCCATAAAAAGGTTGATGTCTCAAATCGTTTGCCTAAAGGTCAAGATGTTTCTGAGTTTAAAAAGCTTTTAGAGGAAAAAATTGAGCACAAGCCACTACATGGTGGTATTGAGCTAAGCTCTCATGCAGCGAAAAGATTATCAGAGAGACAAATAGACTTTAATGGTGAAGAGTATACAAAGGTAAAAGATGCAATGAGTAAGCTTCGAGAAAAAGGAAGTCAAAGTTCTTTGATTGTCTCAGATAAAGCTGCTTATATCGTTGATGTTAAAAATAATAAAGTAATTACTGCTGTAGATAAAGGTAGTATGGCCGAGAATGTATTTACGAAAATAGATTCTACGGTCTTTATAAATTAAATTTAAATACTGTTTAGGTAAAAAGGTTGGTCCTTTCCGGAAACCTTGAAAGTTTGATCTGTAGTTATCGGCTTAACCTAAATAGCAACAAGGTCTAGGAGGGACATAATGGGAATCTTATCTTCATTTAACATTGGTGTATCTGGTTTACATGCTGCTGGTAGTAGTATGAGTGTAATCGGTGATAATATTGCCAATGCCGGAACATTCGGGTTTAAGGGATCAAGAGCAGAGTTTCAAGATCAATTAGCAAAGTCACTTAAAGGTATTGATGGTGGGGACCAGATTGGTTCCGGTACGAAGCTTGCACACGTAACTCCTAAGTACACTCAAGGTAATATTAACAGAACAGAGAATATTACAGATGTTGCTATTAACGGCAATGGTTTCTTTACGCTTCAAACAGCAAATAAGGGACGTGGGTTTACAAGAGATGGATCATTTCATTTTGATAAAGATGGAAGATTAATCAACGGTGATGGATACCCTATCTTAGGTTTCCAAGCTGATGAACAGGGAAGAATTACTCAAAAACTAGGTGAGATCAAGCTTGGTAATACAACCATCCCTGCAGAACCGACAACAAAACTTAATATGTCTATGAACTTAGATTCAAGAGCCGAAGCTCAGGTTTTTGATATTACTAAGCCATCTGATTCATCAGACTTCAATACAAGTATTGCCGTTTTTGATAATGTAGGTACTCAAAGAATGGTAACTGTTTACTTTAACAAAATTGCTGATGGACAGTGGGAATACCACGCGACAATTCCGGGAGAAGATGCAGCTGGTGGACAACCTGGAACAATTGTTGAAATGGCAAAAGGGAAGTTACAGTTTGATGCCAAAGGAAAGTTACTATCTGAAACAAGTGAGTTAAACTCATTCAACTTTAATAAAGGTGCAGCTCCAGGACAGGCCATTGAGTTCGACTTTGGTGAGTCAATTGCTGAAGGTGGAAATGGAGATGAGGCAACAACACAATTTGGTTCAAGATCATCTATTGCTCGTCACACGCAAAACGGCTCAAGTGCAGCAACGCTATCCTCGCTATCATTCAACGATGACGGTGTCTTAACAGCGGCATATGACAATGGAAATATCAGAGATATTGCCCAGATTGCCATCGCTAAGTTTGAAAATAACGAAGGTCTTTTCAAAATGGGTAAAAACCTTTTCCAAGAAACTAGAAAGTCAGGGCAAGCGGCCGTTGGTAAGCCTGGTCTTGATGGAAGGGGAGATGTTCTTTCTAAGTCAATCGAGTTATCTAACGTAGA
>JBFKKF010000226.1:0-4438 GCA_041631355.1 Bacteriovoracaceae bacterium
AGGGGAAAGGAAGTGACGAAGACTGGTTGAATTATGGCCGCAAGCTGGTGCGAGAATTTGAAATTGGTAAAGGTGAGCTTGATCCTAACTATGTTTTTGAAGATAAAAAAATAATAGAAAAAAACTCCAAGAAAGAATTACTGCTTAAAGATGTAATCTCGGCTTGTTATTTAAATAGAATTTCTCTCGCAGGATACTCACACTTTAAAACTCCGAACCTGGGCTTTTGTAAGGAAAGAGTAGAAGGGAAAGCCTTTAATTATTTTTCTCAAGGAGTGGCCTTAACAGAAGTTATTGTGGATGAATATACGGGAATGAGTAAAATTCTAAAAACTGATATCTTGATGGACTTAGGAAGAAGGATTAATCCTGGAATTGATCAGGGGCAAGTAACCGGAGCCTTTGTTCAGGGAGCTGGCTGGGTGACCACTGAGAATCTATTCTATGATGATGGGCTTGCCCTTATTTCCCATTCTCCAACCACATATAAAATTCCAAATATTCAAGATACGCCAAGAGAGTTTAACGTTGCTTTTATTGAAAACAATGACAATGATTCAAGTGTTTTTAGATCAAAGGCGGTGGGAGAGCCTCCTTTTATTTTAGGTATCAGTGTATGGACTGCAATTAAAAACGCTCTTTCCTATCGTGCTCCAAAAGGGGAGTTAGTTCAATTGGATAGTCCCGCTACCTGTGAAGAAATTCTAATGGAACTTACGAGGTTAAAGTCTTGAATTATTTTCAGACCTTAGATTTTTATCAGAAGCTGCTTGAAAAGTGTGAATCTGCAAATGCATTTGTTGTAGTCTCTTTGGTGGGAGTTAGGGGAAGTGCTCCTCAGGATTTAGGTGCTAAGATGCTCGTGTCTCTAGATGGAGTAGAGCTCGGCACAGTGGGAGGAGGAAAGGTTGAAAATGCGGCCATTGAATTTGCTAAAAATTTAATTCAAGACCAAGCATCCACTCCGGTATTAAAGAAGTGGAACCTTCAAAAAGATATTGGAATGACATGCGGAGGGGAAGTTGAGTTATTATTTGAGCCTATTGGAGAGAAAAATATTTGGGAAGTTGTTATTTTCGGTGCGGGACATGTTTCTCAAGCATTGGTTCGGATATTACTAACCCTTAACTTAAAATTGACGGTGATAGATCAACGCAAAGAATGGCTGGATAAGCTTCCTTGCAATAGGAAATTAACAACCATTGAGCATTCTAACCCGTGTGAGCTCGTTAAGAAGTTGAGTGATAACTCATTTGTTATTTCTTTAACCATGGGGCATGCATTTGATATTCCCATTCTAGTGCAGGCACTAAAACACCAGAGCTTCCCTTACCTAGGGGTTATCGGGAGTAAGGTGAAAAGAGCTCAGATTGAAAAAGATCTTAAAGAATTGGGTGTTTCTGTTGATAAGTTAGAAAGTTTGATTTGTCCCTTGGGTGAAAAAATAGGCTCTAACCAGCCAGAAGAGATTGCGATTAGTATTATTGCTGAGCTACTCAAAAAAAGAGATGAGTTATTTAAAACTCTCTAAGGTTTTTTCAAGAACTTCTTGTCTTTCTTTTCCAATCCAACGCTTCGCTATTTTTTGTACGGGGAAGGCCCTGAAAAATAAAAAAACGAGGTATCCCATAGCAATGGGACGAAGTGATAACCAAATAATTTCTGATGAGTCATTTTTTGCAAAAATAAAAAATATTAGTGTAAGTACCCAGGTTAACAAAAAGAGTGGGTTAAATAAATCTTTGCCCGCACCAATGTAGGGGTTACTAATTTGTTTTTTACTTTTTTTGTTTTGTTTATGCTTTTCGGCCCATCGAATGTATTTAGTAAATGTTTCCACCGAGATTTTGTTGGCAAGAATGACAAGAGAAATCCCAATTATAATTTTAAATACGATTAATAAACCGAGTACCATCAATAAATTCTTCTCATTGACCGGTGTGATAGCTGCGAGTTTATCAATGTAATACTCAAGCATATAAATAAGATCTTTTCCAAAAAGCAGTAGATAGATACATAAAGGTTGAATAAAGCTCCATAGGGTTAGAAGGCCCATTCCGAGAATCTGGCCCAAAATATTATTTCCCAATATCATTAATCCAAAAGAGTAGAGTTGTCCCTGGGTGCTAATGGCCAACATTGGAGTTAATTTTTTTCCAGCCGGAGATAAGGATTTAAGTAAAGCAGAAGTGGTACTAATATATGATGGTGCCTTAGGATTTTTAAGCTCTACCGTTGCCCTGGTTAGAATGAAGCCTTGGTTTAGGGATAATAAGTGTCCACTTAAGGGAATTTTAAATCCGTGAAGAAAACTTCCAAGCCCTATCTCAACTAAAGATAGACAAGTTGCATATTTTCCGATGGCCTTATTTGAGTTCTGATCCATAGGAAGTATTTCCCATTCTAAGGAGCATTTGTCTAGACTTCACTGAACTAAGAACAAAGGGCAAAGTCTTGAAATTATGTCCTGTGGTTAGTGAATTCTAAGTGTCATGGGAAAAATCTTAGTTTTGATTGAAAAAATGTTGAATCCACTTACCAACAATTAATTCATCAGTTTTGTTATTAAGTGACGCAACACCTTTTGTGTAACAGTCCTCTCCCAGCTTTTCGATGCGAGTATCATATCTTTCTTTGGCATATTCCCGAGTAAATTCAGGGTGCCCTTGAAGTGAAAAAATATGATTACCAATACTGTACATTTGAATTCTACAAAAATCATCTCCACCAAGAAGGGTTGCACCCTCGGGAAGTTTCATTACTTGGTCTTGATGAGAAAAAAGTAGTGCACAATTTTTATTAAGTTCCGGAGTCATCCAGGTGGTCGTTTGATCAATCTTAAAATCCCTAACACCAATTCCCCATCCCTTCTTGGAGTTTTCAACTTTCCCCCCGAGGGCCTGGGCAATAATTTGATGGCCAAAGCAAATGCCAACTAATTTTGTTTTTGCTTTATGACAATCCTGGATAAACTCCATCAGACGATTTATCCACTCATCATTGTCATAAGCAGAGGCAGGACTACCAGATACAATCCATCCCTCACATTCATTAGTACTTTTAGGAAATTCATTTTGAGCAACTTGATACGTTTTAATCTCGTGATCGGGAAGAATTTTCTTTAAGTAATCTAAGAAAATTGGTTCGTACTTTTCTTGATAAGAGCCAGGAGTAGTATCAAAATGATATGCATTTAACAGACCAATCATTTCATTGCCTCAGAAATGATAGACTTAAAATCTTCTATTTTTACTGGAATCATATTAGTTTGATGACAACCATCAAGGATTGATTTTTCTGCCAAAATCTCAATTTGATCAGTGCGAACGCCGTGATTTTCAAGTCCAAACTTTACTCCGAGACTTTCAAAGTATGCTTTACAGGTATCCGCAAGATTGTCTTTAGCAATTCCCTTGGCCTTAAATAATTCTAGAACATTAGCTATTCTTTCCTGTTGCTTCGGTGTTAGTTGTGATTTTTCTAAAAAGCGTACACAATAAGGAAGAACCAGAGCATTAGCAAGTCCATGATGTAGTCCACATTCACTTGAAAGGGGATGAGCTATGGAGTGGATCATTCCTAAGCCTTTTTGAAAGGCAGTCGCTCCCATAGATGAAGCCATTAGCATCTTGGCACGGGCTTCTAGGTTCTTACCATCTTTATAAGTGATTTCTAAGTTTTCTAAAACAAGTTTCATGCCTTCTATAGCGATACCATCTGCCATGGGATGAAAGCCAGGAGCGAAGTAAGCTTCTAGATTGTGAGTAAAAGCATCTATTCCAGTTGCAGCTGTGATATGAGGTGGAAGACCTAGCGTAAGTTGTGGTTCTAAAACAGATAGAATAGGCATCATTGTGGGATGAAAGATAATCGTTTTATTTCCTGTTTCTTTTAAAATAATAACTCCAGAACGTCCAACTTCACTTCCTGTTCCTGCTGTCGTGGGGATGGCAATCAGTGGAGGAAGTTTATTTGTGATGAACTTATCCCCGCCCTTAGCATCATCATATTTTGATAAAGGACCTGGGTGTGTTGCAAGCACCATTATACCTTTGGCGGCATCCATGGGACTTCCTCCGCCAATGGCAATGATCGAGTCGCAATTATGTTTTTTATAAACTTCTGCACCTTTGATACAGTCTTCTTCAATTGGATTTGGATTTGTTTCTTCAAACACTATAGCGGTGATATTTTCTTTATCTAGTTCCTTTTGCACTTGCTCAATAAGACCTAGTTTAACTAAGTTCTGATCAGTCACTAGTAGAGGTTTATGAAAATCCAGCTCCTTCATTCTTTTGCAAGCTTCTGTTAATGAACCTTCACCGTATAATAGAACTGTTGGATAATTAAATTGCTGCATACTAATCTCTCTCTATTTAAATTAACTCAAAATATCTTTCAAGCTGCCAATCAGTTATGGCCTTTTCATACTCACTCA
>JBFKKF010000227.1:0-4429 GCA_041631355.1 Bacteriovoracaceae bacterium
ACTCACTGAAATTATATATGAGTGACCTTCTCCGGATATGGCACAAGTATTGCTCCCTATATTACTAGTTAGTACTTACTTTAGTTCTATTCCCTTAGTTAAAGTTTAGTACTGATCTTAAAGAAGACCTCTAGATATCCCCTACTAGAGGTCTTTTTTTTTCCTGATTTTATAGCAATAGTGAATTTTTGCATCTCTAAAGTCCTGAGGAATAGAGGCCTTCGTTTTATCCTCTATAACATATTTCTCAGCTAGAAGAGGTGATAGTTGAAATTTCCTAAAATTAGTTGAAAAATAAAGTACGCCCTTAGGGTCGAGTTGATTCATTAGCTTATTAAGCAGATGCTCATGAGCTGATTGGACATCAAAGCTCTCTTCCATACGTTTTGAGTTAGAAAAGCTAGGAGGATCTAGAACTATAATATCGTATACTTGATCTAGGGCCTGTATGTATTCTACCGCATCAGTTTGAATAAATTGATGTTTATCTAGGTTGATCTGGTTTAGTTTAAAGTTTTCCCGCGCCCAGTCCAGGTAAGTTTTAGACATATCCACCGTGGTGACTTTTCCTCCTCCTAGAGCTGCAGCTACTGAGATACTTCCAGTATAGGCAAATAGATTTAATACCCTTTTTCCTTCTGCTTCATTAAAAACCCATTTTCTTAAAGGGCGATGATCCAGAAAAAGTCCTGTATCCAGATAATCATAAAGGTTTACCCTGAATTTAAAGCTTCCTTCTTGGGCCACTAAAAAGTTATGGGACTGTCCCAATTTTTCGTATTGTTTTTTCCCTTCCTGCTTTTTTCTAAATTTAAATAAAATATTATGGGGATCTATAGTTAGAACCTCCTTAATTGCCTCAATCATGTCTAAACGATGTTTTTTTGCCTTTCTTTGCAGGTCGATATTGTCAGCGGGGATCTTCTTGCCTTTCTCGTATATAACTGCATAATCGTTGTAGATATCTACGATGAAGGGATATTCAGGAATATCTTTTTCATAGAGTCGATATGCAGAAATATTGTTTTGTTTTAAATAATTAGTACGGGATTTCAGGTTCTTAACTAGCCTGTTTAGAATAATTGAATTATTTTGCATAAAACGTATTATAATCATTACTGATGGGGTGGTAAACCTAATCAGATGAATCGGAAAAGATTTTAGAGGTTTAGGCATGTTTGGGACGATAAAAAAAATGATGAGTGAAGAAAATCAAACGGGAACAGGTGATCCTGGGATTGCTGTTGCGGACGAAACAAAGCTTAAGCCACCGAAAATGTATAAGGTTTTACTGCATAATGATGATTACACGACGATGGAGTTTGTTATTCACGTGCTTATGAAGTTTTTTAGTAAAACATATGATGATGCCCACGGAATAATGCTTAAAGTTCATCATGATGGGCTCGGTGTTTGCGGTATCTTCACGTATGAGGTGGCAGAGTCAAAATCAGCTAAAGTGAATAGATATTCAAGAGGTAAGGGACATCCGTTAAAAAGTACCTTTGAACCTTGCGATTCTTGAATTTGTACCCATATTAATAAATGTGAAAGGGGAAAGTTCTATGATCAGTGCACAATTAGAGATTTTATTAAATAAGGCCATTCGTAGGGCCAATGATTTGAAACATGAGTTTTTAACGCTTGAAAATGTTTTATTAGCATTACTTACAGATGAAAATATACGGACAACTCTATTAAGTGTTGGTGGTAACTTAGATGGTCTGGAGACTGACTTAGAGGAATTCATCAATGATGAACAAAACTACAGTATTCTCTCTGACGAGGAGATTGAAGAAATTTCAAACGAACAATTTGATAACGAAGAAGTTAGGAAATTGGCCCAGCAAAGCGGCATATATTACCAGCCTGAAATTAGTTTAAGCTTGCAAAGAGTTATTCAAAGAGCGGCTCTTCATGTTCAAAGCGCTGGGAAAAACTCTATTTTACCAATCCATTTATTAATTGCCATGTTTTCTGCCAAAAATAGTCACGCTGTCTATTTTTTAGAGAGAAATGGACTAGAGAAATTTAAATTAGTTAATCAAGTAGCCCATAGCTCAGATAGATCAGTTAAGACGGAATCTGAGTATACTGTAGATGAAATGGACCCTCTTTCAGAGGATAATAAGACTTTTAAAGTCCTTGATGAGTTTACTACTAACCTAAATCAACTAGCAAAAGATGGAAAACTAGATCCTATTATTGGTAGAGACGAAGAATTAAAGCGAGTAATTCAGGTTTTATGTAGAAGAAGAAAGAATAACCCTATTCTTGTAGGTGATGCAGGTGTTGGTAAAACCGCTATTGCTGAGGGGTTAGCGCAGTTGATTGTTGAAGGAAAAGTTCCTTCAATTATTCAGGATCTAGAGATCTATAGTCTAGATATGGCCTCACTACTTGCTGGAACAAAGTTTCGGGGGGATTTTGAGGAAAGATTAAAGGGGATTTTAAAGGCAATTGAAGCCATTAATGAGAAAAAAGGATGTATTCTCTTTATCGATGAGATTCATAATATAATTGGAGCAGGCTCCACTAATGCTGGTAGTATGGATGCCTCAAACTTACTTAAACCAGCGCTTAGTAGAGGACTTATTAGATGTATGGGTTCAACAACCTATGATGAGTACAGAAAGTTCTTTGAAAAAGACCAGGCTTTAACTAGAAGGTTTCAGAAGATTGATATTTTAGAGCCAACCCTAGATGATACCATTCAAATTTTAAATGGACTAAAACATAAATTTGAAGAGTATCATAATGTTAATTTCTCTGAAAAAATCATTGAAGATATTGTTGATCTGTCCAATAAGCATATCGCAGATAGAAAGCTTCCTGATAAAGCGATAGATGTAGTGGATGAAACAGGAGCCTATTTGCGTATAAAACATGCCCATGATGAAGAGAGGGGTGAAAAAGTTGATGTTCAGCATGTGGATATTGAACATATTGTTGCAAAAATTGCGAGAATTCCTGAGAAAACGATCTCTATTAGTGAGAAGGACAGACTTAAAAACTTAGAAAGAGACCTTAAGCTATTAATATTTGGACAGAATGAGGCGGTTTCGAAAGTTTCGAACGCTATTATTTTATCTCGTTCTGGCCTTGGAAATACAGATAAACCGATTGCAAATTTTCTATTTGCTGGTCCAACAGGGGTAGGAAAGACTGAACTTGCTAAGCAATTATCTCAAACCATGGGGATTCATTTCGAGAGAATTGATATGTCTGAGTATATGGAAAAGCACTCTGTTAGTAAGCTAATTGGGGCTCCTCCGGGGTATGTAGGATTCGATCAAGGTGGAATTTTAACTGATAAAGTGAATAAGAACCCTTATTGTGTACTACTTTTAGATGAAATAGAAAAAGCACACCCAGATGTGTTCAATATATTACTGCAGGTGATGGATCATGGTAAATTAACAGATTCTAATGGAAAAACCACCGATTTTAGAAATGTCATTCTTATTATGACTTCCAATGCAGGGGCCACAGAGCTCGAATCTGGAAGTATTGGACTGGCAAAGGGAAGTAAGCTTAATACGGCCAAAAGAGATCAGGCCCTAAAAAACTACTTTTCACCGGAGTTTAGAAACAGGTTGGATTCCATTATTTTCTTTAATCATTTAGCTGAAGAAAATATTAAATCAATTGTTGAGAAATTTATCATCGAATTAGAGAATCAATTGTTATCTAAGGGAGTCTTTTTAGAAGTTACAGATGATTTAGTTCACTGGATAATTGAAAATGGCTATGATCCCAAAATGGGTGCACGCCCTATAGGAAGGCTGATAGACGAGAAACTTAGAAGACCATTGGCCAACGAGGTCCTATTTGGGAAGCTTGAAAATGGTGGAAAGGTGGTCGCAAAATTGGCCCAAAAAGATGTCACTTTTGAGTTTTTTACTGAAAAAGTGGAAGAAATTTCTCATTAATCTTGAAATTAACAAAAGAAAAATTTTTACTTTTAGTAGGGTAGAACAAAAAATAAATTTTAGTACCTTTAAACCACCGATACCCTTTGTAGCAAGTTGTTTTCGTTATTGATGACATTGATAATCCCTCCTATAAGTTCAAAAAAAACTTAAGTGTTTTTTTTAATCTTCCGAAATAAAAACAAATTTTATATTTTTTATTTGCGTTAAAATAAAAAACTGATTATCCTTTAAAGGAATACAGGAATTAACAAGAATAACTGTTTTTAATAAAACATTTATTTCTGGGAGGAAATTTATGGCTGTTAAGAAAGCAACAAAAAAGAAAGTAGCTAAGAAAGCTACAAAAAAGAAGGTAGCGAAGAAAAAAGCTACTAAAAAGGTAGCAAAGAAAAAAGCTACTAAGAAGGTAGCGAAGAAAAAAGCTACTAAAAAGAAGGTAGCGAAGAAAAAAGCTACTAAAAAGGTAGCGAAGAAAAAAGCTACTAAAAAGAAGG
>JBFKKF010000228.1:0-4427 GCA_041631355.1 Bacteriovoracaceae bacterium
ACGAGTTGCGCCGATCCGATCAGTTGTCCTAGCAAGAAGAATCAATCCCACCTCAACATCCCACCCCATGATTAGTTAAGAATTTAATTAATCTCACAAAAACCTATTATTTTTCTCGCCTTTTCATTCAGCTCCGATATTTCCAAGATTGGAATTATCTTCCCCCCCTCCTACACGCTCTTTAGAAATTCATCATGTCGTCGATAGTAGTGGTATCAACTAACAAGGATGGTGTATTATGAGAAAGGAATTCTCTCAACTAAAGATCACAACTATTTTAACTTTATTCATTTTAATGTCCTGTAACAACCCTGTGCCCGAAATGGGTCCAGTATGTAAGCTTCCAGATCAATCCCTTGAAAACTATAAAATGGCCGGAGGAGAAGTCGACCCAGACAATCCAGATGCTGAGCCAGAGGAATGTAATGTGCCTGAGCGGGAGAAGGAGGCCAATTTAGTGGTAAGTGCTCAACTACATGATTTTAACCCCGAGCAAGAAGCTAAGATGTTACAAGCTCTAGAAAGGCTAGAGATTGTCATTAACTCCCAGGAATTTAAGAAACGAGTCCTAGAACATCAATATCAAGGTGAGTACACATTTGTAGATAATGAAGGGCTATCTAATGAAGAGATTTATAACAAGATCATGGAGGGAGCAGAGACCTTCGATCCTGTGGTAGATGAAGAACTGGACCTAGATATAACTCTCTACTATCGGAATAACTCTACTGTCGGGTATACCTATCCAAATACTCATAAAATTTGGGTAAATAATAAATTCTTTGCAGGGTTTACACTAGGAAAAGTGGCCGCAAATGCCATGCATGAGTGGACTCACAAAATTGGATTTGGTCACGACTTCAAGAAAACTGCAAGAAGGTCCTACTCTGTACCCTACGCAGTTGGGACAATAGTTAAAGAACTTGTTGACGGTATGTAGGATTAAATTCATATTAACTTGAAAAAATCACCATTTAAGGCCATAGTGCATTAAATGGTGATTTTTTATGTCAAGTAAAACTTTAATAATTGGTGTTGCTGGTGGTAGTGGTTCTGGAAAAACATTTTTTGCAGAAACACTTGCCAAGAAATTAGGTCCTGAACACTCATTTGTTCTCTATCAAGATAATTATTATATTGACCAAAGTAACAAATTTGACCATGACGGTGGCAGTGTCAACTTTGATCATCCAGATGCAATCGACTTTGACTTACTTGCGTCCCATCTTGATAAGCTAAAACGAGGATTCAATATAGAAATTCCTATTTATGATTTTGCCACTCATAAACGCCTTGATCAGACGATTAAGCAACCCCATAAGTCTGTTGTTATAGTAGATGGAATATTAATACTCACTCAACCTAAAGTGAGACAATATTTTGATGAGTGTATTTTTGTTCATACTCCAGAGGAAATTCGCTTCCAAAGAAGATTGACTCGAGACGTGAACGAAAGAGGTCGAACTCCGGAGGGGGTTAAAGCGCAATTTCAAAGACAAGTTAAACCCATGCATGATCAATTTGTTGAGCCATCGAAGGAGTTTGCTAATATTGTCTCTTCAGGGACAGACATGGATATTTTTAATAAGCTCTTACAGACTATATTACTTAAATGTGAAATTTAATGAAAAGACAAACATGCAGTGATTGTAAGCGACCGATTAAATTTTGTTATTGCTCACATATTGAACAAGTTAAAAACAAAACAGAAATTATAATTCTTCAACATCCCCTCGAGTGCAAACACCCCTTTAACACTGCGCGTATTTGTGAAAAAACATTTGATAATTGCAACGTTCTAGTGGGTGAAGATTTTAACACCCACCTGGAACTCCAAGAAATTCTTAGTCAGAAAAAATGTGCCTTGCTTTTCAAACGCCAAGACTCACTAAGACCTAATCCTGTTCAAAATCGAAATAATATAGAATGTCTAATTGTAATTGATGGGAACTGGAAAAAAGCAAAAAAGATATACTATCTGAATACTTTCTTGCATGATCTTCCATTGATCGAA
The DNA here is from genome assembly GCA_041631355.1 of Bacteriovoracaceae bacterium. Lineage (GTDB taxonomy): Bacteria > Bdellovibrionota > Bacteriovoracia > Bacteriovoracales > Bacteriovoracaceae. The sequence continues at coordinate 2,015 of JBFKKF010000228.1, forward strand.
ATAGAGAGTAATTATCCCATGAACTACCAAATTCGTAGGTACCCTAAGAAGGGACATTACGCGACTGTTGAAGCGATTACTTATGCTTTAACGGAGCAGGAAGGCACCGACTTTACAGTGGCCTTAAAGGCATTTCAATATATGGCCGCAGTACAAAGCAATTTAATGGCCTCTAAACTTTAGAAGAGGGTTTTTTCTAATTGAGCTCCAATCCATATTTTGTAAGCGGTACTCTCCCTGATGATAGAGTTTTAATTGATCCTGAAAGTAGCGGCTAAAAGGATTACCAGAATTTCCAGTAGGAAGTATACCATAGCTATGCATAGGGTCTGCCATATCAATTAGTCTTCTCGTAGCGGGGCCGTGAACCGCAGTAAAGTTATTCGTGTATTTCTTATGACCCATATTATTTATAACATATCTACCGCCGTCAGCAGGTATCGGTCCAATATTATACAGAGATCCTAGTAATTGGTTTTTTCCCAACGGGTGTTGGTGTAATGCCTTATGCAATCTTCCCCAAACCCAACTTGATAATCGAGCGCCCAGTCTTTTTTCCAATTCCTGACATGCTTGCCGAAAAGAAAGTGTAATAATATCAAAACCAGATTCAACTCTATCTGTTTTTATATTGTCCCAAAAGGAATGATTTTGATTATAGAGAAGTTTTTTAAATGAATGCCAATAGTCAGCTGTGTGTCCAAACTTTTCAAATCCATTCTGTCCCATCTCATCAACAAAAATATTTTTCTGAATATAAAAAGACCACATATGAAAAATAGAACTTCCGACACTGTCTTTACTGGTTTCTCCCCCCCAGTCTTTAAAATAACTCAGAGCTTTTCTCTGTTGTTGATCTAAAACGTCTTTATCAAGCCCCTTTAAAAACTGCTCTTTAAACTCGCTGTACATGGGGACAATATTATCTAACTGTATTTTCTTCAACTCTTCTAGAGTCCATTTATTTTTCTCTGATAATTTATCAAGAATCCTAAAGTATCTTCCCCCAGGTTGCCAATAGCCATCGAAGTGGGAATAGTCCGCTATTTGAGGCTTATAATTAGCAGTAGCGATGATCCCCTCTTGTGGATTTACTTGGTGAGGATTCTCATCTACAGAATAAAATTTTTCTATCTCATGTTTACCATCCCATCCATTTAAAATGATATCTGTGGCAACCCCATCTGGTAACTTCGGAAATTTACCCATTACCCACCAAGCAATATCACCTTCACGGTTGACCCAAGATATATTTAAGCCTGGAGCAGTGGTATGGGAGACAGCTCTTTTGAATTGTTCAACTGTACGTGCTTTAGGAAACTCATAAAATGATTGCCATATATTATTAGTCTTATCATAGACCGACCATGACAGAGACAACAACTTGCCCTCAAGTCCATATTTGGTTTGATCAATTACAGGTCCATGAGGAGTCTGAATAACTTCAACTTGGATATCTTCTTCATTTTTTACTTTTATTGTCTCAGTTGACTTTATAAGCTCAACCCACTCATTATTAAACATAACCTGTTCATTATTTTGTGGATTAATCTTTTCTTGATAGATATTTAAGTCGTCAATTTCCGCCATCGTTATCCCCCAAGCAGAGTATGGGGTATGCCCCATTACTGCAAAGGGTAATAGTGGAATATAATTACCATATACTTCGAATTCAGCGACTTTTAGATGTGCCTCATAAAAGATATGGGGGGAACCAAATTTAATATGAGGGTCGTTGGCCAAGATAGGCTTACCAGATTCTGTTCTGTGTCCCGCCAATACCCAAGAATTCGACCCCTGAAATAGTGGTACAATATCACCAATTTGCTCTATGCCAGGAAGCATAGTTTCTAGGAAGTCAGTTTTCACCGTTTTTTTATCTTGAATGTAGTTAAAGTCCGAGTCGGCTCCCATTCTTAACACGGAAAGTTTATCTTCTGGAAGTTTCTCCATCATTTCAGTAATAAAAACATCCCCTGTAATTCCCTCAGCAAATGTTAAAGACATATATCCCGCAATAGCATAAAGGTCTGCAGCTTCAAACTTATCTGGGGTATAACCTAATATGTCGAACTCAACAGGTAGAGGCTCATTATCGATATAATAATGAACTCCCTCCAAAAATGCCTTAACGATATTAGCGGGGGCAGGATCAGCAGAGAAGTCCTTATTATCAATGACTTCCATTGCATGTTTTTTAAAACGTAATTTACGCATTAAAATATCTGCATCAAGAGTTCTTTCTCCGTAAACTTCACTTAATCTCCCTGTAACAACTCTACGAAGCATATCCATTTGAAATAGTCTTTCTCCGGCCATAATAAAACCAAAAACACGATAACTATCCTCCAGATCTTGGCCTGAAATATGAGGTATGCCAAAATTATCAAAGTAGACATCCACCTCAGTGCTC
>JBFKKF010000229.1:0-4392 GCA_041631355.1 Bacteriovoracaceae bacterium
AAATTTTTAAATGGAACTCTAGAATACCCCAAACCATAAGTTTAGAGCACTTAAAATAGCACCAGAGATAACTGGTATCGTTAAATTATCATCTATATTAAATGCACTTAAAAGCTCGGACATCGCCCCAAACATTGCAGCTAAAAAACCAAAGATAATGATATTTGAACTCAAAAGTGATTGAGAGTAAAAATATACTAAGGTAATCACTAAACAAGTAACAAAAGCAGCAATTGTCCCCTGTAGTGTCTTATTGGGAAGAAGCCTATCCTTACCATAGTAATAACCAACAATTGAAGCTATCGGATCAGCAAAGACCAAATAAAGGATTGATAAAATCGCAACATTTTTTTCATACAAAAAGATTGATAACGCAACACCCAGTGCATAGAAAGAAAGACCCGAAAAGCTCATCTTCTCAGAGTGTCGCATTATAGGCCCCATAACCCTCTCAACGCTAGTATTAAGCTTTTCACTACTAAATCGCTTGAAATCAAAAAAGAATGATACCCCGGCTATAAACAGTGAGAAGTATCCCCAATAAATAATATCGGCATCCATCACATAATAGCTCGCCAAACAGGCAACACCACATAGCACATGCCATAGTCGACGCATCAAGTGTAAATCAGATCTTCTAGCTAATGAATTATTTTGTAACATGTAATGCCCTTAAAACCTTATGAATGTGCATTTTGCTTTAAAATCCAGATTTTATATCTATAATAAATTAGGGGTCAAGTGACATAAGACAAATCTTTGATTCCATTTTTACAAAATAAATTATTAAATAGTGGCAATATATGAATATATCAGACGAACTAAAAAATTCAGGTGACCTGCTGCAACACTCAAGGCGATGTAAAATCTGGGCCATTGGTGGTGGTAAAGGCGGGGTCGGCAAAAGTTTAGTTACCGCTAATACTTCTATCTGCCTGGCGCTTATGGGTTACAAGGTCGTTACTGTGGATCTAGATCTTGGTGGTGCTAATATGCACACCTGTCTCGGGATTCCGATTCCAAAGCAAACTCTTTCGGACTATATTTCTAAAAAAGTTACTAACTTTAATGACCTCTTAGTCCCTACTCCCATTAAAAACTTACAAATTATTTCTGGGGCCCAAGATGAACTAGGAATTGCGAATCTCAAGCAGATGCATAAGAACAAAATCCTAACCAAACTTGGTGAATTGGATGCAGATTACGTTCTTCTAGATCTGGGAGCTGGAACAACATTTAATACATTGGACTTTTTCATTAGCGCGGATAAAGGAATTCTTGTTATTCTTCCTGAACCTACTTCAATTGAAAATACATATAGATTCATTAAGTCAGTTTATCACCGACGATTAAAGATGATTGAAGAGTTGCTCGATATCCAGCCTCTCATCAACCAGGCCATGAATGCCAAGATGAATACTCCCCAGTCAACTCCCATTGACCTAGTGAAAAAAGTATCTGAATTAAACCCTCAAATGGGTCAAAAACTCATTAGTGAAATAGAAAAATTTAAACCTCAAATCATCATGAACCAAGTTCGAAGCCAACAAGACATAGATCTCGGTTTTTCAATTCAAAGTGTTTGTAAGAAATACTTTGGAATTGATATGAATTATTTGGGGTTTCTAGACTATGACTCTTCAGTTTGGCAGTCAGTGAAGAAACGAAAACCTCTTTTAATGGAGTTTCCAAATTCAAGATTAGTGAATAACTTCGATAGAATTGTACATAAGCTCCTAGAGTTTAATTAGGCCTGAAAATGAAACTAGAAGAAAAAAACAATTATTATGAAATTTTAGAAGTTAGTCCTAGTGCTACACTTCAGGATATCCACAGCGCATATAATAAAGTTAAGAATGCATATTCTGACGACTCCGTGGCGTTATACTCGCTTTTAAGTCCAGAGGAGTGTGAGGCGATTTTAGACCAAGTAGAGGAAGCTTACTCAATATTAGGTGACCCGGAAAAAAGAAGAGAATATGATAAGGCCCGAGGTTTTAATACAGATAACACTCAAGAAGGATATCACCAAAAAGTAATTAATCGTCCCGATTATATTCCAAATAACTCCATCACTGATCTTTTATCAGAGACAAACGATCGTCCAATACAAAACACTTCCCCCAAGGAAGATTTTAAATACAGGCAAGAACACTCTCATGCAAATGAAGTGTCTGTGCCTAAAGTACAGGCGAGAAATAAATTTGGGCTTGATTTTGAAATTAATAATGCCTTCGAACAAGAAATTGAAAACTGTACACACTACACCGGTACCTTTTTAAAGCAAATTAGAGAGTACAAGCAAGTTTCGGTGGAAAGAATGGCTGAGATGACTAAAATCTCTAAAACTTATATTAAAAGCATAGAGGTTGATGATATCGAAAAACTTCCAGCGGAAGTTTATACGAGAGGGTTTGTTTATCAATATGCTAAATGCTTAAAGCTAAACCCAGATACTGTTGCGGCTTCTTACCTTAATCATATCAGACAACTTAAAAGCGCTCGATAAATAAATAATGACCGATAACGAAAAATTAATCCTAACTATTACCCAGGATGATATTTCAAACTTCAAACGTTTAGATGCGTACCTAAGCCATTACCTAACAGACTATAGTCGTAATTTAATAAAGAAAATGTTCCTCGATGGCCACTTTGAAAGTGAACGCAAATTAGAACTAAAAAAAATGCCTCCTACCGGTACGAAAATTATTTTCCATCCCCCTGAATTAAGAAGTACTGATATTATTGCCCAGGATATTCCTTTGGATATTTTATTTGAAGATGAATACCTTATGATTCTCAATAAACCTGCCGGTTTAGTTGTTCACCCTGCTCCTGGAAATTATGATGGAACCTTAGTGAATGCAATTCTTCACCACTGCCAAGATCTAAAAGGTATCGGTAACGAGAAAAGACCTGGGATTGTTCATAGACTCGATAAAGGTACTAGTGGCATCATGGTCATAGCAAAGGAGCAAAAAACTCACGAAGGTTTAGTAGAGCTATTTTCAACCCATAATATACAAAGAAAGTATGAAGCTATTGTTCTCGGAAACCGTATCCCCCAAGAGAGAACTCTTGAGTCCTTAATTGGAAGAAATCCCCACAATAGACTCAAAATGTCCACTAAGGTAAAAAATGGTAAACCTGCGGTTACTCACCTAAAGGTATTGGACTACTTTAACCGCTTCTCCCATGTGGAGCTTACCCTTGAAACAGGAAGAACCCACCAAATCAGGGTCCATTTATCTGAACTATTAAACACACCGATTTTAAATGATGAAACATATGGCCGGACCAAAGAAGAACAACACGCCATGAGTTCTCAACTAAAAGGTCTTTTAAAGGATTATGAGTATCCTCTCCTTCACGCAAAGGTATTAGGTTTTACTCATCCTATAACTAAAAATGAACTATTCTTTGAAAAGGATCCCCCTGAAATATTTCAACAGGTACTTAATCAATTAAGGCTGGAACTTGAAAAAGCTAACTGAAAAACTTTTTCGAGAGGGAGTGTTTGAAGTTTACTCTGACCAACCTAACTTTGATAAACTTGTACAAGTGCACCAAATACATTCGAATATCGTAGTCGAATTTAAAGGAGATGATTTATCCAGGGTGGAAGCCGACGGCATTGTGATGTCACTTACTGACTTAAATGCTGGCCATATCCCTGCAATAAAAACAGCAGACTGTTTACCGATATTATTCATAGGAAAAAGTAAGATTGCGCTTGTCCACGCTGGATGGCGTGGAATAAAAAATGAAATTCTACTCTCCCCCCTAATTAGAGAAATGGATCCACAGAATATATTTATCGGCCCATCAATTTATACCTATGAGGTGCAAGAGGATTTTCGAAGTAATTTTCCCAAATCTCAACATTTCAAGCGTGAAAATGATCATTTATACTTTAATCTTCAACAAGCCGCGCTAGAACAATTGAGTTTCGCTTATCCAAAAAACAATATTTTAGAATCAAGGATATGCACATTTGAAAATTCTCAATATAATAGTTACCGTAGGAATAATACAAATATAAGAAATTGGAATATTTTTAGAATTAATAGTTAAAGGACTCAATTATGGAAGATAAGAAATCACTCACCCTTAAAGGATTAACCCTACCAAACTTTGCCTTTTTGTTAGTTTCAATAGGAATGGTTTTTGTTAGTATTTATCTAACTCAACACTATTTTGAAACCTTCTATCCGGAAGGAATTGCTAAAAATTTATCCTTGTGTAACCTCTCTGACTTTTGGGGCTGTGACAAGGCCACAAGATCCCCTTTAGGAAATATTTTTGGAGTTCCAACCTCTTTATTTGGGCTTCTTATTGGTGTTATTGGAATGGTTGTAACTTTTGCTAAGAATGAAGCATTTGAAAAAA
>JBFKKF010000230.1:0-4379 GCA_041631355.1 Bacteriovoracaceae bacterium
AAGAATAAAAATGGAGATAACTCTACCTGAAATCAATATCATTGATTGTGTAAATCAAGTCCCATCTCAAGACAGTATTTATCTTCAACTTGAGGGAACTGGATCATTGGTAAACAAAAAGATAACAGTGGCCTTCTACCGTGGTAGAAGCAATGATTTAATTTCTAAACAAACGCTAGATGAATTATCTATTATCCATACAAAACACGATTGTGGAGTGCAAACTCCTACTGGATCTCAATTAACAACATGTAAAGGATTTGCGATTGATTTAAAGCTTGGAAGTGAAAGCTACCTAGCAAAAAACTGGAAACACCCATTTGGTAATCTTGAAGATGAAACAATGAGACAAACGACAGATACCTTAACTATTTATTACTATAAAGTTATTGACGGTGCTAATGGTTACTCCCTATTTTGGGGAAACAATCAATTTCCATGGCAGACGGATATCAAAGTTCAATAATATGAAAAACTTCAAACTAACTACAATCTTGATCCTAATTTGCGCAAATTTAAATGCAATTGCAGTAGATATATCATTATCTTCACCAGCGGCTTTTATACCTAAAAGTTTAGGAAAAACATGCTCTAGCTCTTTTGTTGAGTCCCGAAATTCTGACAATATATTTTACATTACTGCACTACATTGCATGTATAATAATAAAGAACAAACAATCATTTTATATCCAAAAGTGACGGACATATCTATTATGCGACTATTTCGAGGTGACACTAAAGTTACAATACCTTACAACCGTATTAAGAAGTTCTTTCATTATGATACAGCAGTCGCAAGTTTTAATAGTATTTATGATTTTGAAATTGACACTAAGTCACCAGGTGATATTGATATAAATACATACACTCTTGCCATGGAGAGACCAAGAATTGGAGATTCTATTTTTATTGTTGGATTTCCAGCAAATGGCAAAAGCTACCAAAAAGCTTTACGTATTAAGTGCCGTTATACAGGCCGCTCATATTCTCTGGTTAAACCTTATTTAAACTATACTATTCAGTCAAATGCCGAATGTGAAAATATTGGTCAGTTTCAAGGAGCCTCTGGTGGCGCAATATTAAATACTAACAATGAGTACATTGGCACTTTTACATCAACTTTAAATTTCGTAGCAGCTAATGGAAAAAAACATATATTATATACTGAAATAACTGAGAACAATGTTCATAATAATATGCTCTATCCAGGATATTATAACCAAGTAATAGATATTGATGATGCCATTAAATTAGAATTAACGACCAATAGAGAAAAAATTAAATTACGCACAGAATTTGATAAACATGGACATTTAATCAGGGGTATCTCTGAAAACTTAGATGGATCAGACTTCCAAGAATACCATTTTGAGCAAGGTAGAATAATTCAATAAATTGATTTTATTTAAAACTGGAGGAGAGGATCGGATTTTCACACCCCCACACCCAACTGCTTAATTTTACTTGTTTTTAATTATCCTAGAGTCCAAAAAGAGTCCTAGCTATTAACAGTAAAATGATAACACCTTTGAGAAATTTAGCTTAAAAGAGCCTATAAGTCTAACAAGATTATAATTTACTCTTGCAAGAACTCAGAGCAGACCTTACAGCAAGTCCAAAAGCATCGTATAGCATCTTATCAATGTGTTCATTTGAAGCATCAATTGAACTGGTTGTGCCATTAATTTTCTTAGACTCATCACAAGAAACATTTTTGTTATTCATCATTTTAACATTAACTAAAACTGAAATAGATTCGTGTTCTTGAGTGTGACTGGCCTTAAATCGTTGAGTAGCTTTTTTTGTATCTACAATAAGTTGATAACTCTCAGAGCCTTGTTTACTATCAATAATAAACTGATTAGTAACAATTTTTTCGGTCATTTTAACATCAAGCTTCTTTTTATGACTAAAATCTTGCCATGGGAAACTAACTATAGGGACTCTTATTTCACCAATATCTACTTGACGATTATCTATAACTTTAACTTCAATTTCCTTAGCAGGGATTGAGACTTTATCAACTTTAAGCTCATAAAGACTACCTTTTCTAACAGTAGAGCAACTCATAAAAATAAAACTAAACATAATGAATAAAATATATTTCATATAATTAATCCTTCAGGCTAATAAATGGATGATTTAATTTTCAATATAAGGGTTGTAGCCAACTTTCTCAACTGTTAAGCCCGTTTTCTTTAATACCTCTTGGATATATTTTACTTTCGCTAATTCTTTCTGTTTATCATTAGATAGATGAAATTTTTGATATTCACCATCTTTAAAATGTATATGCATCCATGCACCATTAACTTCTTTTCCAAGAAAATTTTCCCACTTCGTAGCAAGAACGACTCTTTCAACCTCTTCAAACTTATAATCCTTTTCACCTGTAAGGATTGAAGAATAAATAACTCCATTTTCATGAACTGCTGTATAACTAAAAGTTAAAAACAGAACCATAAAAATAAAATAGATCAGACTAGCTGTACCAAGAAAGAAGTCCGTAAGTTTGGTTTTAATTTCTCCATGAACAGCATAGTATAATCTAGAAAACTCTTGATAGTCTGCTTTAAGCCACCAAATAGTGAAAAGCCTTAATAGTGTATAACTAGCAAAAATTATAAGAACAACCCAAGCTAATAACCATCCTTCACCATTTTCATGAATATATTGGATGATACTATAACTTTCAAACAAATTATTTTTAGGAATACTATAGCAAGCATAAGCAATACCTAATGTAATGAGTGAGAAAACAGCAAATGCCCCTATACAGGGAAGAATAAGCTTCTTATACATTTGGTTTAACTCTTTACCCATATTAACTTTTTCTTCAGTTGAGTACTGAGTCTTTGTTTTATCTTTCTTTCCTTTGCTAAAGTAGTGATGATAAATACATTTAATCATTGGTACAATTAAGAAAAACTTAGAAGTATAAACACCACCAATATTATTAGAATGCATTGTGGCCCAAAAGTTCATAGACATAATCGCTTCAGCAATAAATAAAGTTGAAGCAAAGATTAAAACAATTCCATTTTTTTGCTTTATTAAGTTTGCAGAAATCCCCATGATCATCCCAAAGATAAGCATAGAAGAAGCATGAGCATTATTTACTACAAAAAAGTCAATTACATTGAAGAAGTACAAAGCACTAAGAATAATATTTAATCCAGATATTATATAGAATACAGCAGAAGTTATTTCATATATCTGATCAGGGTCACCTGCACTACCAGAAACTTCTTCTCCATCAAGAGATACGATGAACCCAACTTGTTGAGTCCCAACCTGATTACTAAATAGTATTCTCAAGACATGATTATTATCAAGGTGAATATCTAGGCCATCAGCTAATTCTTTTTTATTTTTAAATCTTCCGATTTCTTTTCCATCTAGAGAGATAACACCATCTCTAATAAAGATTTTAAATTTAATTTCCAGCCTTCTTGGAACACCATCAATAACGAGATCAAACTTCCTAACCATACAGAACCACTCAAGTAAAAAATAAATATTAGTTGTCTAATAATATTCTAAATGAAATTAGATTTTTTTAAATATAAAAAGTTTTCTTTAAGCAGATTACCTCCATAAAAAACAAAATTTAAAAGAAATCTATCTATTTATTGTAATGGAGGGATAAAAATGAACAAAAATATATCTAAAACAACCACTAAATTTGACTACATAAGGATAGTGTCATGTATAGATCACTTAGAGTTGGATAACGAAGATCATGTAAATATAGTAAGAACAACATGTGAAGAACTAGGCCTTAAAGAAATCATATTAAAACAAGGCTATCTATTTAAGAATCAGATGATGAGAATCTACCTTGGAAAAAACCCATTACAAAAAGATAAACTATTTTTAACTACAGATCTTCCAGGAGAATTTTGTTCGCTAATGGACGATGAATGGTCAGAAGCAAAAAAGATTTATGATAAAGTTTATACATTAAATGGATTCATAGGCCACATTACGAGAGTTGACATCAGAACGGATTTAATGAGTAAAGGAAAATATTGTAGAAATATATTTAATACATTCCCAAGGGTAAATGATCCCAAAAAAGTAAAAATGATTGCTAGAGGTAAAAATGAGATCAAGGATCAAGCATCTTATCTTTACACCCAATATCACAATGATAAATATTGCCTTTCAAAACCAACAGGTTTTAGTATCTATCGTGAAAACTTTCGTTTAATTAGCTATAATCGTAGGATAAGCTTGGAAGATAAGAAAGATAAGGGGAAGATCTCTAAAGAGCTATACAACCATTTTAGACAAGTTTATAGGCCCTATGATTCAATTCAAAGAATAGAGTTAAAACTGAAACATAGCTCTCAGATTTCTTTGAAAAAGTTTTGCTT
>JBFKKF010000231.1:0-4347 GCA_041631355.1 Bacteriovoracaceae bacterium
AATAAAAATAAATAGTTTCATCAAGGTCTCCTAAAGTGAGTTACATAGACCACTAAAATGTTGGTTAAGTTGTCCAACGAGATCAGTAGAAGGAATTAGTTGACGATATTTAATACCAGTAAGATCAAAGATTTTACGAGAAATTTTATTGCCTTCAGTATGTCCGTGCTTGTCCGATAAATAAACGATTTCTTTAACTTTTACACTGGCGAGAAGTTTTGCACATTCATTACACGGAAATAAAGTAACATAACAAGTTGAACCAGCAAGGCTGACAGGGGAGTGTAATATGGCATTTGCTTCTGAGTGGACCACGTAGCTATACTTTTGATGCTCAAGAGGTTGGTTTTTATCCTTTCCCCAAGGAAGCTTGGATTCATCTATACCTGCCACGAATCCATTATATCCCATGGTTAATTGGTGGTGGTTATCATCAACAAAAACACAGCCAACTTTAGTCGCCGGATCTTTTGATTTAAAGCTTGCCATCATTGCCTGAAGCATAAAGTACTCATCCCAACCAAGAATGGACTTAACTTCAATATAGTTTGGATTTCTCTGTGTTGTGTTAGACATTGTTTCTATTTTCAATCTCCAAAGTGTGTCCCAGGTGTGATAGTGCCTCTCCAACTATCTTAGAATACTCTTCCTTATTTGAAAACTCATCATCCCCTCCCTGTGTGTGAAGGGCCAAGAACTGGTCAAAGTTGATTCTTAAAGTATTAATTGCCTTAAAAATTTCACTTACTTCCTCTGAGTCAGTTCTAATTTCTTCTAGAAGAATTTTTGCCATAATTTTATTTGTTCTAGTTAATAGGGTTTGTAAACTTTTGTACTCATTTGGAAGTTGTGGTGAATTAGTATATTCATCGACAGCGTTTTCAATCCCTTTTTGATTAATATTGGAGACAAGCTCCTTGATTTCTCTTGCTGGCTTACCAACAATAAGGGGAGCGACTTTTTCTTGCTCTTCTTTATTCAACTTCACAAGCTCATTCGTTTGAGTTGCATTGAGGTTTCCGCTTGCTCTAAGCTTTTTTATGGCTTCAGATGTTTTTTCTTCTCGATCAATAGCAGATTTAATGACCTTTTTAGAAAGTCCTGTTTTTTCGGCAGTAATATCTAAAAATGATTTTTTATCATCTGGTAATTCTTCATTATTCTCTTTGAGGGTTGCAAAAGATTCCTCTTCAAATCTAGGGGCCTGTGGGTAGAGTTGCTCGTAAATTTCCTTACCTCGAGATAAAGACTTCTCAAGTTCAATACTATTTAAATTTTTTCTTACTAAATTCTCATCAATTGAGATTAACTCCTGCTCTAACTCGTTTTTTGAAATTTTAATTACAGGAACCTCGTGATGGCCAAGTTTATTAAGAGCGGTATATCGCCTTCCTCCGGCAACAAGTTCCAGCTTTTCATTGACTACAAGTGGATGAATGAGACCAACTGACTGAATACTTTTCATTAGTTTATCTACATTTGTATCTAAGCGTAGATAATTATTATGAGTTTTTATATCGTTGATATTGATATATTCCATGTTCTCTCCCTCTGGGTTAGCTAGCAAGATAAATTACATAGCTGACAAAACCTTGTCACGTAAAATCTAGGCCAAATTAAAGATACAATGAATGTTATTTAAGTAGTTAACCGTCGTTTCCAATGGCCCCAACAGGGCAGGCGGCCAGGGCGTTTTCACATTCTTCAAAGGCTTCATCTGATTCTGGTTGCTTAGAGACATAGGCGTGACCATCATCATCATTCATAGCGAAAAAGTCCGGGGCTTCGACGCAGCACGCATCGCAAGCAATGCACTGGTCATCCACATAGTACTTGCCGTCCAGATTTTGCTCCCATTTATTTTCTTTATCCGCCATAAAAATCCCAAAAAAAAGGTAGGTTTAACCTACCTTTCATACCTGAAATTAATTTAAAAATCTACTTATAAAAATAAATTTGATTCAATTGTAGGATACTCTGATCATTCCGTTGGTGTCGGGGCAGCTCCTTTTGCAGTTCCAATGGGGGCCAGAGTATTAGAAAAGCACTTCACTCTTGATAAAACTTTAGAGGGGCCAGATCATAGAGCATCATTATCTCCAGAGGAATTAGTTGAGTTTGTAAAGATGGTCAGACGGGTTGAGCAATATATGGGATCGACTCAAAAAATACCGAATTTATCTGAAACCCAAACACGAAGGTCATTACAAAAGTGTTTAATTGCGAAAAGAAATATTAAAGTTGGTGAAGTTTTTACATCTGAAAATGTAGGAGCAAAGAGAACAGGTGGAGAAGGGATACCACCTATTTATGCAACAGAACTTTATAATAGAACTAGCGACCAAGAATATGCTGTGAATGAAATTATCAGGGTTCCAAAGTGAAAATTCTTTATTGCGGATTTGGTAGAGCAGGAAAAGAGTGTTTGTCACAAATCCTTGTCAAGTTTGATGTCGGTGTGAAGGATGTTCTAGTCTTTACTCATGAGAGGGATGAAAATAAGGACTTTATGACTTGGCTAAGTCATATGGGGATAAGATATCATACAGATAAGTTAGACGCTCGATTTGAAGAATTGAGAACTTTCTCTCCTGACTATATTTTATCTGTTTATTATCGAAATATTATTTCTTCATCAGTCCTAAAGCTAGCAGGCTACAAAACGATGAATCTTCACCCATCCCTTTTACCTAAGTACAGAGGAGCCCTTTCGAGTGTGTGGGCACTACTTAACGGAGAAGAGGAGACGGGGATAAGCTTTCACTATATGAATGATAAAATTGATGATGGTAATATCATATTACAGAAAAGAATAAAAATTGAAAAAAGTGATACTGCTTACTCCTTGTACCAAAAACTAATTTCCTTATTTGTTTTACACTTTTCTGAAGCATTTACTTTACTTCAAAGTGGGTATGAAGGGATCCCTCAAGAAGGAGAAAAAAGTTACTATGGAAGGAAATTACCATATGGTGGAGTTAGGGATTTAACTGGAGTTTCCAGGTCGGATGCTGTACGTTTCGCGAAAGCGATGTATTTCCCACCCTTTCCTGGAGCGAGGTTTACCCAGGGCCAAGAAGTGATAGAGCTAAACACCCTAGGTAGTATTGAAGAGTTTGAGAGAGCATCGGAGGAAATTTGATTTTTGTTTCAAGTTCATGTGTTAGACATAAAAAAATTAAAGATTCTATTCAAGAGCTTGTAGAAGCCGGGATTAAAAATATTGAGTTGTCTGGAGGAACAGAGTATTACCCAGACTTTGTTGAAGATATCTTACGTCTGCAAGAAAATCATCATTTAAATTTAAGATGTCATAATTATTTCCCCCCACCCCAGAAACATTTTGTCTTAAACTTAGCTTCCTTGAATTCGGAAATCCATACAATGAGTATGAATCACCTAAAATCGGCAATCGATTTATCAAAAAAAATTGGTGCTAAAAAATTTGCATTTCATGCAGGTTTTTATCTAGATATTAAGGTCAGTGAGATTGGGAAGAAGATAAGTCTTGATAATCTCCAAGATAAAACAGAAAGTATGCAAAAATTTTGTGATAGCTTTAACATACTTAAGGAGTATGCAGGTTCTGAGTTAGATCTATACGTGGAGAACAATGTTTTTTCTCAAACAAATTACAATACGTATGATGGAAACAACTTTTTTATGTTAACTCACTTTGATGAGTATTTAGAACTTAAGGATAAGATTGAATTTAAAGTGTTGCTGGATGTTGCTCACTTAAAAGTAAGTTGCAGGAGTCTAGGGTTAAATTTTGAAGAACAACTTGGTCTTTTCTCCGCTGAGTCAGATTATCTGCATATTAGTGATAATGACTCTCTTCATGATCAAAACCATGAGCTGAAAAAGAATTCAAAATTAATAGAACAATTAAAAAAGTATAATCTTTTAAATAAAGATATGACTTTGGAAATTTATACTGGCCTTAAAAACATACAGGAATCATTTGATTTAATTAAAGGTAGTGCAATATGATTGAGTCTTTGAAGTGTAATAATAAGTCCTCTATTAGGGATGCAATGTCTTTAATTAACTCTAATCTAAAAGGATGTGTTTTTGTCGTTGACGGTGAGAATATATTAAAGGGAGTGATTACTGACGGAGATATTAGACGTGCCTTATTACAAGATTACAACTTAGAAACATCACTAGATGCAATTTTACATTCTAATTATGTATGTGGAAAATTGGATGATGATGTTGATAGCTTAAAAGAACTATTTTCTGAGAAAATTAAAATTATCCCTATTGTTGATAATAGTAACAAACTAGTGGATTACTTTGAGTTTGCCCAGGGCGTTCACTTTCCAGTTGCAGCTCCAAGCTTAT
>JBFKKF010000232.1:0-4340 GCA_041631355.1 Bacteriovoracaceae bacterium
GCTACAGCAAAATTACATTTTCTAGGTCTAAAATGGCCTAAAGGCTTCTAGTTTAAAGCGATTTGAAGGATTTTAAGCAGTAAATTACGATTTAGTCTAAAAAAGTGAATAAGAAGTTATTAAAATCACGAAAGGGATCCGTGTACCTTTAAGCTTAGACTTGCCTTTAACAAACTAAATTTTTACAATACTGCCAAATGACAAGAGAAATAGACCAGCAAGGGGCCAACTGTGAAATGGATTATTATCGGATTATTAATTTCAACTCAATTATATGCCAATATACAAAAAGCACCAAAGAACTTTGATTATAAAAATGGCAAGGCCATATTTGTGGACTTTAAAAGTGTAGAAAGTCTTATTACTTATGAGCTAGACAATGAAAAGGCCACGGCAGTCACAAATATTATTTTTGAAAACACACAGGAAGGCTATCCTATTTTTGATTTGAAAGGAGTCGTTTTAGAAATAGAAATAAATGGTAAAAAAGTATCAACTTCGCTCGTAGAAGATCCTACCAGCGTAACTAAATATCAAGTTGTGAGTCAAAGATTAAAAATCGGTGAGCATCGTTTAACAGTTATAAATGAAATTACAGAAAATATCTCATTCGATAAGTCTTCCGTTCAATCAGCTTTTTGGATGAGTGATCTTGGAGATAGAAAATATTTAGAAAAGTATATTCCATCAAATATCGAGTATGACCAGTTTACGCTAAGTTTAGATATTAGAGTAGTGAAAGCTAATAAGAAAGAGGCGAAAGACCACGAGGTTTTTGCCAACGGAAAAATCACAAAACTAGCGAAAAATCACTTTAGAATTGTCTATCCAAATTACTTTACAACTTCTTCAGTCTATTACCATTTATCAAAAAAAGATAAATTTAAGAAACTAAACTTCCAATACACATCCAAGCTATCAGACTTTCCAGTTGTGATTTACTCACGAACGAGTTGGTCTCTAAATAAAGCAAAACAAAAGACTATAGAGGTTTTAAACGAACTCGAGTCAAAGTATGGTAAATGGGCGCACCCTAGTCTGACAATCTACCAAGCCGGCTCTGGAGGAATGGAGTACTCAGGTGCTACGATAACTTCTATGATGGCCTTAGGACATGAAATCACACATAGTTATTTTGCCAGAGGAGTCATGCCTATCGATGGAAATTCTGGTTGGATAGATGAGGCCATTGCTAGTTGGCGAGATGAAGGAGAAAAGACTCTGTCATCACCAGGTTTTAACTCTACAAATATAAGTGGTCACTCTCCCTATAAGCGTTATACTGACACCAGAGCATACTATGAGGGAGCTGACTTTATGGCCTACTTAAACTATCGTCTTAAAAATCATGGTGGATTAAAAAACTTTCTTGCCAATTTGTATAAAAAATATGTCCACAGCAATATTTCGACAGAGATTTTCATTACAGAACTTGAAAACTATAGCGGAGAAGATTTTAAGTTTGATTTTGATCGCTATATTTTTGGCAAGTATAAATCGATAAAACTGCACAGTCACAAAAAAGAAAACCCATACCATCCGATATTAAGTAAAGAAGAATTATTAAATTTATTATAAAATTAAATTATGAATAAAAAAAATAACAATCTTGAGGACTTTCCACATTTAGATAGTGAAGATCCAAAGAAGAAGAAAATTGATGTTCATAGCACTAAATCCGAGAAAAAAGGACTCCCTGGACAATTAGAATCGATAGTTCGAAGGTTCAAACAATTTGGTTTTATTGTCGTCATGGCACCTGTGGCAATTGTTTATGTGCTATCCATTGGATTGGCCATCACACCAGGCTATATGGTTGTAATAACAACACTGGCCTGGGCAGACTCTTTTGTCTTTCCTCTGCAGGCCTTAACTGTCTCTATATCCATCGCCATCGCCTATCTTTTGTATGGAATAACACTAATTTTAGTAGTTCCGTTATTTGATAAAATGAACCCTTTTAAAATAAAACCATGGAGGGGAAATTGGTACTCTCTACAAACAGTTCCCTGGTATTATCACAATGCACTCGTTCAATTAGTTCGCTATACTTTTTTAGATTTTGTTACCCCTACTCCACTTAATATATTCTTCTATAGAGGAATGGGAATGAAAATCGGAAATAATTGTATTATTAATACAACAAATATTTCAGACCCATGCCTAATTGAGTTAGAAGATAATGTAACAATTGGTGGTTCTGCTACTATTTTTGGTCATTATGCCCAGGGTGGATTCTTAATTATTGCCCCGGTAAAGATTAAAAAAGGCGCAACCATTGGTCTTAAAGCCTCCATCATGGGAGATGTAATAGTAGGAGAAAAGGTAGTTGTTAAACCTCATGAAATTCTCCTTCCTAAAACAAGACTAAGTAAGCATAAACTTGGGAATCAAGATCTCGATTAGATTAGTGATAAATATCCCAAATTTCTTCAGGCTCATTAAACTCGTATTCAAAGAACTTGAAATCATTAACTAAGCTAGTATTGCGTTCGTTCACGAGTGGGGCCCTAGCAGGAAATCTAAGCTCAGTGTCCTCAGGAGCTGTAATAATGGCCTTAATGGAGTAATTATCAGCGCCTATAACATTATGGACAACTTTTAATAGTCCTGTATAAAAACTACCGTCCATTCTCCAAGTAAGTGATGAAAGGGCCTTCACAATATTTTTATATTTATTCTCTTTGGACGTAGAACTTAGCGCAGCATTTAAATACTTTTTATACTTACTAATCGCCTGGCGAATCTTTCTTGCCTTTGGAGTTAGTTTTGGTCTTTTACCAAGTGATGGATTATATCGTTTTTCGCCATATGAAGGAACTTGCTTCATCTTATTAATCATAGATGCTAATGGCATCTTTAATAATTCTTTCAACGTAGACTTTGGATATTGTAATTTTATAGTTGTTAGAGTGTGCCCCCATAAGCCATTTGAAGAATGTGAGCTGGGTGAGAAATCTATAAAATCATCATCAAGTGCTAATTCATTGATCATCTTGATATAAGAGTCAGAAAGTTCAGCTGAAGTTGTATTAGCGTCAGAGATAAAAAGTTGAGACTCAACATAGTACTTTTTCAATTTTCCTTTTTTACTCTTTTTCCCGTTAAGCCGAAAAAAACTTTGCTTATCTTCCTCATTACCAAGGAAACTCCACTTGAATCTTTTTTTTACACCAACTTGAAAACGATCTTTCTTAGACTTATTGACTTCATCATTATAAACAATATCATCCACTCTCGAATTAGATCTAAACTCTAATAACTTGAAAAATGACACTTCATGCTTATTTTGAGAAAATGTATTAAGGTATTGAGTCTCTTTGGCGTATTGAGAAACTTCCGAAAAGTCACCAAAACGAACAACTTTTGTTAAAGCACTAAGTTTATCATCTATATTACCTTTCTTAAGCTTTACTTTGAAGCTACTTCTATTGAGTTTCCCCTTCGTTCCAGAGTATTGCCAAATAGGTAATCTCAAAATTAACATCTGAGCGTAGAGCTTTGCATAAATCCCAGTATAAGGAGTAATGTCTTTATGGATGGTGTAAGAGTTAACTTTCTTACTAATAATTAATTCGTTAACTAATCCTTTAGCTATTGATGATGTGATATTAATAGGAGTTACCCCTTCTCCCATATAAAGCTCGGCTTCTCCTTCAAATGAATCTTTAAAAAATAGAACATACTCATTAGGCATATTTCCTTTTTGTAATGTATAAGGTAGTAGCGCATTAACGATAAATTTATTTTGATATAGTGCATCTCTTTGAGATCCAACTGGGTAAATGAGTCTATACTCTTTGATATAGTTAAGACGCCCTCTCACCACAACACCAGCACCGAGTCCAATTTTAATTCTAATTAAATCTTCAACTAGGTAATTATCACTTCGCCCCTTAGGCTTGGGATTCTTTTTAACCTTTCTATCAATATCTACTACAATTTCACCAATAATATCACTATCGTAGCCAAACTCTTTTGGATCGAGTACAAAACTATTAAAATTTTTGGCGGCCCAAATCATTCCTTTAGTTGCATGCTTTTCAATTGACTTAAAAATCTTTGTTAATATTTCATGAGATTCTCGTCCAAAATCTTGAGTAAAACCATTAAACTGGGTGTTGATCATAACTCCATTTTGAATATGATTACTCGGCGTGGTTATATCAAAGTCCACAGGAAGGACTGTATATTCCTTATCAAGATCGAAAGTTTTAACTAACTGATTTCTTCTGGCAATTAATTTTTCTACTAGTAAAGACTGTACATCTTTAGGCCAACCACCTAATTCAACCGCCTCAACTATTTGATCTCTTGTTAATTGCGCAATTTTTCTTACC
>JBFKKF010000233.1:0-4335 GCA_041631355.1 Bacteriovoracaceae bacterium
GAAGTCTCTGCATACAAAGAGACAAAAGCTATTAGTAAAGAAATTGATCAATTAATGGAGGAGAAGGTCAAAATTGAAAATGAAATTGATCAACTCTACTCAAAAGAATTCGAACACCAACAAAAAGTTGAGAAAGATCAAGTCTTTGCTAAATTTAACGAAATAGAAAAAATAGATAAAAAAATTGGTGGATTGATAAAAAATTATGAATCCCATTTCAATCCCTATTGGGGAGAGGTTATGCGTGCAGGTGTGGAACCTAGCATTTACGCCTCACAAATTGAACGATACGCCTGTATCTACATGACAAAAGTATCAGACTTCAATGAATTCAGTCCCAGAAAGTATTTTAGACCCCATAAAAGACGAATGGCCCACGAATATTAATAAGACTGAAGTATACTTTTTACTTCTTCATAGTGTGCGAGGTTATTGTGTTTGATATAACCTCTAAGAAGTATCTCACATTTAGTTCTAAGAACCTCCATTGCTTTTTGTTTTTTTAGTTCTGTTAACTCAAGATTTCTAAGAACCCAATCAATGGACTTCACCCGATAATAGTCCATGGCCTTATACTTTTGGGATAATTGGTCTGTATGACCTCCATACTTACGTATAAGAGGTTCAGATATAAACCCTACTTCATACCGTGAGGTTAATTTAAGCCAAAGATCATAATCTTCACAAACGGTGAAGTCCTCTCTGAACAGCCCAAGTGAAAAGAGGACGTCTTTACGAAGCATTACTGTTGAGGGAGAAATTAAACATAGCTCGAGGGAAGAAATAAATTGATCTCCTCCACCTTTTTGATGCTTTTTTTTGGGATTAACTCTTTTTCCATTACGGATCCAAATCTCCTCTCCATGAACACAGCTTATCTTGGGGTGTTCCAAAATAAAGCGACATTGCTGTTCTAATTTCGTAGGTAGCCATTCATCATCAGAGTCCAAAAAGGCAATCCACTCTCCCTTGGCCATATGACAACCAATATTTCGAGCACAGGAAACACCTTGATTATCCTGGTAATGATAAATTAGTTGTGGGTATTTTTCTACGACGTGCCTAGTATCATCACTTGAGCCATCATCAATAATAAGTAGTTCAAAATTTTGATATGTTTGCCCCAATACACTTTGAATGGCCCGAGTAAGAGTCTCGGCCCGATTAAAAGAAGGAATAATGACTGAGATATTAGGACCTTGCAAGTTCAATGGCCTTCTCCATCATATCTGGAGCAATCTCTTTTGCTACAGAGCTTGTAATTTGATCCAATTGTTCTCTACTTTTGGCCCCACATAAAGCATAGTCTGACTGGGTTATTGCATATTGAATAGCTAAATCCCTAATTGAGACACCTAATTTAGCTTCAATATCTTTTGCCTTTTTAGCACGTTCTTTCCAATTACTTTTCTTCCACCATGGGGCCCAAGATCGACAATCATGAGGATCAAAAGTTCTATTTTCATAAACTGTACCGGCCAAAATTCCCTTATCTAGTGTTCCCCATCCCATAGTGATTTTCCCGTGGGTAAGAAAAGGATTGAGAGCTTCAAATCTATTAAAGAACAAATTAACTTCAGATTGCAGATACTCTATTTCACATACTTGCGCTGCTTTTTCTAAGTCCTCATTAGTAGTGTTACATAGACCTATAGAGATTATTTTTTGATCCAGTTGAGCCTTTGTCAGGATTTCTAAGGGGTATCTAATATCTACATTCTTATCAGGCCAATGAATCATATATATATCAATATAATCAGTACCTAAGCATGAAAGGCTATTTTCAAGCATTTTAGTCACGACTTTGGGCCCATTTGACATATTCACCCTACCATTAGCATGCCAATCCACACCGGCTTTAGAAATAATTTTTATTTTATCTCTAAAATCTTTTACACCGTTGCCCAATTCCCGTTCAGATTTATGAAAACCGTAAATAGGCGCCGTATCAAATAATTCAATGCCTAAATCGAAAGCATAGTGAATAAGGGCCTTAGTATCGCTGACATCACCAAAACCATACCCTTTGCCTGTACCTGAAAGGGCAGCTCCACCGAAAGCTATCTTATTAATATTATTTACCATGAATACTTTCTACCTAGAGATTATCGACTTGCAAAGTCAAAATAAATGATTTATCCATTGGGCATGAAATTATTATGTTTTGCCCATAGAGGTGAAGCCCAGGCATTTACAACTGGATTAGAAGCTATTGATTCAAACTATTATACCGGTAAAGACTACTCGGTACTTATTACGGGAGAAGGTATTGTTTCAACCTTAACAAGACTCCCCTACTATATTGCAAAATACGATATTAGCACATTAATTAACTTAGGTGTTGCTGGCTCATTAAGTAAACATACAAAAGTAGATAATATATACGGTATCAGAACCATTTATGCTGAAGAAAACTCAGATACATACTTTCACTCTTTTACCACAAAAAATTGTGGTGCTAGTATCGATCTTATTACCTCATCTGAGCGAATTTTTACGGAAAAAAGGTCAAAGTTTTTATCTCATTTTGCTCATACAGTAGATCGTGAAGCCTGGGCAATTGGGAAGGTGGCAAAAGAGTTTAAGCTACCAATATATGTCTATAAAATTATTTCAGATAAAGCAGGACCGCAAACTCAATGTCTGGATATCAAAGAAAAGGCAAAAGAATACTCTCAGAAGCTCTTTTACTTTTATCAACAGCTAAATCGAATTGAAACTAATGATCTAGATGAGGAAGAGCTAGTATCACTAGACTTACCTTTCGGCCCAAGTTTCACTCAACAAAAAAGGATTTCTAATTTATTAAACAAGATTGATTGCGAAGTATGCTATCTCAAAAATGAATTTTTAGAAAGCTATTCTTTATCTGGAAACAAAAAGAAGGATACAAATCTATTCATTCAATTTCTAGAGAACAAAATTAATCCAATCAACAATAAAATCCATAAAAAATTGGATGAGAACTTTGATGAATTTAAAAATATTGGTGCTGAAATAAAATTTGATCCCAAATTAGATCAAAATTTCTTTACCCTTAAAATGCAAATAAACTCCCAGACAAATATAGAAAACCTTGCCCAGACCCTTAAGAACTATGACTACCAAAAGTTTCAGCGGATTTTAAATGGCGAAATCGATGTTTAATAAGGTATTTGTTGAACATAAATATAAAGATCACCCTAAAGCTCAACACATTATAAAACAAATCAAGTTTGATGAGGTTGTTGAGATCAATAAAATAGAGGATATTTGGGGCAAGGTTAAAAAGCCTTACTTACAAAAAAGAGAATCTCTAAATCTATTCCTCGGAGAAAAAAAAGGAAAATTAGTCAAAGAAGCCCCTGCAGCTTATGGCCACGGTAGTGAGAAGCACTACTACTTTATTCACGCCTATAATTGTATCTATGAATGCCAGTATTGTTACTTACAGGGCTATTTCAACACACCTGACTTGGTCCTTTTTCTCAACCACTCAGATATCATTGATGAAATGGAAGCTATTATTAACACTAAAGGAAACGAGGATGCATGGTTTCATGCAGGCGAGTACTCGGACTCACTCGCATTGTCTCATCTAACTAATGAGTTACCAGAGTACTACTCCCTATTTAAAAGATATCCCAATGCAAAACTAGAGCTTAGAACAAAGTCATCAAATATACGTTCATTACTTGAACTTGAGCCTCTACCGAATGTCTATGTGAGCTTCACCTTGTCCTCCACAGATGCTGCAAAAGCATTTGATTACAAATGCCCTTCGGTAAAAGCACGGATAAAAAGTATAGAAAAGCTGGTATGTGCCGGCCACAGAATTGGAATTCACCTAGATCCAATTATTTATCAAGAAGATTTTCTAATTAACTATGAAGGTTTATTGCAAGAATTAAAAAAGGTTTTACCCGATAATCAGCTCGGATATATATCACTAGGGGTCGTTCGATTTACTAAGGATGTTTATCGTGAAGTACAAAATAATTATCCAAACTCTCCCATAACCAAACAGGACTATATAAAAAGTTTTGACAATAAAATTCGCTACAATAGATCTATGCGTATGTGGATACTGAATAACACTAAAAAGCTATGTCTTAACAGTGGCTATGACGAGGATAAAATCTATTTTTGCATGGAAGAATAATCTCAAGAAACAATTTGAGAATCAAATTCTAAATTATCAATCCAGTCTTTATAAAAGTGTAGGTTAACGATATAAGTTTTACTATTACCTTCCAAGGTAGAATGAAGTCCAACTAGTTTATGAACACCATGTTCAACCCAATAGACAGGCCCTCCGGAGTCACCAATTACACTATGAGAGTCACGAAGAACATA
>JBFKKF010000234.1:0-4311 GCA_041631355.1 Bacteriovoracaceae bacterium
AAAATTCGAGTACATTTATTTTTAAGTCAATTCCAATTCTTTTCAATTGGTTCTGTAAAAACTGGGCTTCTTCCATATGAGCTTTTTGAGTGCCTCGGGTAGAATAGGTTAGCACTAACTCTCCTGGGCGATACCCAGACTTAGCTAAGTATTCCTTTGCCTTCACAATATCATATCCGTAAGGCAACCGGTGACTTGGGTTATAGCCTTGAATAGATGGATTAAACAAAGAGTTTGCCTTTAAGTTTGTATTATTCGTTAGTAACTCAATATATCGTTCATAGTTGATAGCGTGAGCAACTGCCTTCCTCAGGTTAAGGTTTTCTCCCCATATAGGATCATTCATATTAAATCCCAGCCACCGAGTTGTTTGTCTTGAAAAATGTTTTACTTTTACACCTTCATTGACTAATTTTTGATAATCATCCGAGCTACTTGTTGATAGTTTTACTAGATGTTTTTTAGGGACATCCAAAATATCAATTTTGCCATTCCTAAACTTATCCCATCTCAAGTCCTCAGAGGGAATAGCTTCAATAACAAGATTTTCAATAAACGGAAGTCGCTTTTTAGAGGCAGAAAGTAGGTTCTCAGTATTTGCATACCTATCTCCGGCCACAGGATAGTATTCTTTATGAAACTTAGTAAATCGTTTCAAGAAGTACTTACCTTGAGCATACCTTTCATAAACATAAGGTCCGGTACCGACAAGGACATCTTTTAGGTTGTTATCTGTTTTTTTAATTAACTCCAATGGAACTGGAGCTGTAAACTGCATTGAAAGATAATATAATAAATTCGGCTCTGGCCTTAAAAGCTGGATTTCGAATGTATAATCGTCAATTTTTCTGATACCTTCAATTTCTTCTGTGTAAAAAGCATCGATACTTTCACCAACTTTATCTGAAAATTCATTAAATCCCTTCAGTTTGTTTTCAAATAGCCAACGGCCTGTACTTTTTAAAGGTTTAAATGCAAGTCTTTTAATTTGCCATATAAAATCATCAACAATTAACGTTCTTCCCTTAGGAATAAGCTCAGAGTTTTCATGATAATAGATATTACGTTTAATTTTAATTTTATAGTTTTTCCCATCATTTGAAATTTCAGGCATTCCGTCTGCCAGTGAGGGAATAACCTCATAGGGTCTTTTTAAGTAGTGATATTGGTATAAGGTCTCCATGGATTGGGCCATAATAAATAAGGCATCGTCATTGAAGGCGATTGCTGGATCGAATGACTCAACTTCATTATTAACTGTGAGATTTAGAGTTGAAGCTCCATCTTCTTTGAACTTGTAAAAGAATATTAGTCCAGTAATTACGACAATAGGAAGAATCAATAAAAATTTTTTCATATTCTTATCTTATAATGAATAAAGAATTTATAATAGAGGTAGAATTTGATGTCTTGTATCGGAAATTAATTTACGACAAAATAAGCTTATGTGTCGATTATTTGGATTTAGATCAGTAATAACTAGCCAAGTGCATAGTAGTTTAGTTCATGCTGAAAATGCACTCATTTCACAAAGCCTAAAACATCCAGATGGTTGGGGCGTCGCCTATTATAGAGAGAATACCCCCCACCTCATCAAGTCCACTGACAGGGCGGTCGATGATCATATCTTTCACAAGATTAGTGGTGTCGTCTCCTCTGAAACAGTTATTGCTCATATCAGAAAAGCAACTCACGGCACTTTAACTATACTGAACTCTCATCCGTTTCAATATGGAAAATGGGTTTTTGCTCACAATGGAAACTTAAAAGGTTTTGAAAGCTTTAGGTCTAAGCTCATTGACCATGTAGACCAAGACCTACGAAGATTTGTGTTAGGTAACACTGATAGTGAAGTTATATTTTTTCTTCTCATCACTTTTATAAAACAAAACCATGATCTAAAAAATACCTCCCCATCAAAGGAAGTACTCACTGAAGCCACCCAGAAACTATGTGATTTAATTTGTAAATATACTGGTCCATTATGTGCTAATGACAAACCAGACCCTAATGAGTCACACCTTACTTTTCTACTCACAACAGGAAAAACCATGATTGGTTTTCATGGGGGCCAGCACCTACGCTACAGTACCTATAAGTCAAAATGCTCCGAGCGAGAAAAGTGTTCATACTTTGATACTGTCTGTGAAAATAAAGCTGATTTTGGGAGTAAAATTAATCATTTAATTTTTTCTAGTGAGGAGCTTGTAGGGGAAAATATTTGGCTAGAGATGAAACCTGGACAAATAATAGGCGTCGACCAGGATATGGAATTCTTTACTAAAGATATTCAGGTTACATTTAGCTAAGAAGCCTTCTTGAAATATTCAGCATCCACACCGTACATATCTTCTATTTGTCTGAGTTTAAACTCCTCAAATAGGTGATAATTATAGCGCTCAATATCTGTCATAAGTCCCATTTTATCATCCAGTGACTGTTTAAAGCACATCTCAATAAAATGAATTTGGAAGGTATCTAGATTCTCAAAAAATTCAAAACTCAACTGGGTACTTTGTAGTATTTCTCTAAGACCTTTCGCATAATACATCAACTATCTCCTATTGCTACATCTTATCGGAATACTTTCTTATGGCCCAAGCATTTATTTTACCAAGCAAACGCGTCATTTTTACTCAGTTGGCCACTATTTACTTCCAAATTCCTAGAATTTTAGATATATACGTACACATTCTCAGGAGTAAAGTGTGACACCCTTTTTGATATTTATTATCAGTAATATTCTTATGGTCTTAGTTATGAAGTTCATCGGCTTCAAACTTTCGGCGGGAAAAATTGATTCATTTCGTCTCTTTTCAACCCCTCTATTGGAAGAAAAGACATTTAAGATTTCAAGGGCAAACCCTAAGTATATTGATAATTCGGTACTGATTTTTGATCAATTGGTTGCAACTTTAGGAGTCTTATTTTTATATTCATTCTACCCTTTTCTTTGGGAGAATTATTACGAACTCAATGAGTATAAGCCCTATTTACTTTTACCGCTCGTATATGTCTTAACAGCTTTTATAGGCTGTACCACTCGAATATTATCCTCCTTAGTCAGCTGTAATCCTCCACCGATGCACAATAAAGCTTATCTTTCAGCTAGTGCTTCTGAGTTTTGGTTAATAAGGTGGAACCTCTGGGTTCGAAATTGGCTGCATATTATTGGAAAATCCCTCGTTCCAAACTCCCCCGAACTACGAAAGTTTATTATCTTTGCAGTCTCTGGAATTTTCCATGAAATAATGTTTAGTCTTCCCTATTTTCTTCTTACTAATAAAAATGTCTTTGGAAGTATGACACTATATTTTTTAATTCAGTATATTGCCTGCTTTGTTGATAAGGAAGTCTTGAAAAAAGAATGGAGTACCACCAGACACCTATTTTTATATTTTGCCTTATTCGCACCAGCACCTTTATTCATCAATGATGCTTTCCTTTATTTCCTAGGTCCCTAAATGAATGAAGTTTGGGCCTATTTAATCGAATTTGCCTTTCTTGGTTTGATGGGATTACTTTATTACCTGTTTCAGAGAAGAAAAATTATTCAAATTGATAAATACGAGTTAATTGAAGATATAAAGATCTTAATTGAAGAACTTGAAAGTCAAAACTCTGAGGAGCTGAATAAATTTGTCATGTCACTTAGAGAAGGTATCGAAAAAGAGGATTTTAACTATCTGTACTCTTGCTTTAGTAATCACTTAAGTCTCTTTGAAAATGAGCTATCAGAAGAAGCTAATAGACTAGTCAAAAGGCTTGAATTCTACAGAAAAAAATCTAATTGATTTTCACAAGTATTTCCCCCATAGAACTTGACTCCCGTGCCAAGTAATCGAACCTTTCTACCTGGTTCAAACCGCTCTAGAAATAATTGTTTATATTCCGAAAACTCTACCGGCAGTGGAGACTCGATTGTCGTGGTAGAAAAGTCGTTATACTTAATTTTAACGAAAATATTTTTAATGAGTTTATTAGCATGATTTTCAAGTCGGACTTTCATTTCAGTATAGGTATCCTCTAAAGCAGTCAAAATTTCATAATGGGAGTCCAAGTCCTGCCCGAAGGTATTTTCCACTGACAATGACTTTCTTTGTCCCGAAGTAACAACCTCTCTTTCGTCTTGTCCCCTACAAAACAAATACATGGTGGCCCCAAAATCACCAAACATATTCACTAAATCCAGCTTTGATCGCTTTTGCATATCACCAAAAGTAAAAATTCCATGTTTATGCATTCTCTCTTGGGTTACTTTTCCTACCCCCCATATTTTTGAAACTGGGAAGTTCACAATTTTTTTTTCAA
>JBFKKF010000235.1:0-4288 GCA_041631355.1 Bacteriovoracaceae bacterium
ATCTACACTTACTAATTTAGTTTTTGCATTTAATAGCTTTTTGTATTCATCTAAACATAATTCCCCAGTATCGGTGATCGGAATTATTATTAACTTAGCACCAACTTTTTCACACAGCATCTGCCATGGAACGATATTAGAGTGATGTTCCATCTCAGAGATAATAATTTCATCACCTTCAGTAATATTAGTTTCGCCCCAAGTTTTAGCAACTAGGTTAATTGAGTTTGTAGTTCCCGTTGTAAAAATAACTTCTTCTCTAAATTTTGCGTTAATAAATTCTTTAATCAAGTCTCGTGTTTTTTCAAATTTATCCGTAGAAACTTCACTAAGAGTATGAATACCTCGATGAACATTTGCGCACTCATGGGTGTAATAGGTATTAACTGCCTCTACAACAGATGCAAGCTTAAGATTAGTTGCCGCGCTATCAAGATAGACAATATGATTTCCTTCATACGGGTTTTTGAGTTGAGGAAAGTCTGTTGTAATCGTTTCAGAAAAAAAACTCATAATTGTTGTACCACATTTTTTTTAGTTAAATGTTCCACGATATAGTCTCTCATGGCCAGATTAGGCTGTTTCAAAACCACATCGTAAGTAAAGGCCCTGGCCAGTATTGCTTGTGCCCGTTCTCTAGGTATACCTCTTGCTTGGAGATAGAAAAGTTCATCCCGGCCAATTTGTCCTGTTGTAGAACCGTGGGAGCATTTAACATCATCGGCATAGATCTCCAGCTGTGGCCTAGAGTTAACCTGTGCTTTTTTGGATAAGAGTAAATTCTTATTTAGTTGACCGGCATTTATTAATTGTGCATCTTTTTCAACTCTGACTTTTCCGGTAAATACACCACGAGATTCATCGGCAAGAATCCCTTTATAGAGTTGGTCACTTGTTGTGTGAGATACTTCGTGATGAATATAGCTACTGGTATCGTGATGTTGGTCGTTATGAAGCGAGTAGAGTCCGTGGACATCACAATGAGCAAGCTCTCCTTCAAGCGATATTTCTATATTACTGCGGGATAACTTTGCACCAATTTGGATATTATTATTTCGATAAGTGCTATCTTTTGCAACACTCGCATTTAAATTCTGTAATACTAATGAGCCATTTTTAGCATCTTGAATATTGACATGATTAATTCTTGAATTTTGTCCAAGTTTAATTCTTGTGTAAATATTTCCAAATATCTCCTCTGAAGAATTAAAGTCTTCGAGTAGATCAACATCAGTATTATCTTCACATATAATTTGATTAACTAAAGAAATATTTGAGAGAGGGTGAATAAAATTATAGTGAATAATTATTGGCCGCTCATTTTGATATTTTTTACTAAACTCAAAACAATAACCGTTGGTAAGATAGCTCTGGTTTAGTATAATTGAAATATCGTCATTAAAATTTTTGGTACTATAGATATTTTCAAAGTCCTCACAGTTGTTTATGTGGGTAAGTTTAAAACCAGGATCTTGAATATTGTGAGTCACCCCATGTTC
Source organism: Bacteriovoracaceae bacterium (assembly GCA_041631355.1). Lineage (GTDB taxonomy): Bacteria > Bdellovibrionota > Bacteriovoracia > Bacteriovoracales > Bacteriovoracaceae. The sequence continues at coordinate 1,500 of JBFKKF010000235.1, forward strand.
ACTAATATAGATATGATAAAAGCTAGGATTAGCTTCACTTAATTTTGAATAGGAAATTTGAGGGTCAATCTTTTCCCAAGTGTAGTTTTTTGCTAGGGCATCATCAAGGCGCGTGTATTTCCAGCTCTCATCTTTTCTGGTAGGAAGCTTAGCAATTGATAATAATGCCATACCACTTGATTGTAATTGCTTTGCATTTGATGACAAATTTTCAAATAGGTTAAGACGGTCAATTTCTTCAATATAATAATTCAATTCACTCATTGAACATGTTCTCCAGTCAGCCAATCATAGCCTTTTTCCTCTAACTCAAGGGCAAGGGATTTGTCTCCAGTTTTTATAATTTGTCCCTTCCATAAGACATGCACATAATCTGGCTCAATATAATCTAGAAGTCTTTGGTAGTGGGTAACGAGAATGATGGAGTTATGCTTTGACTTAAGTGTATTTACCCCTTTAGCAACTGTTTTCAAGGCATCAATATCTAATCCAGAATCAGTTTCATCAAGTAGTGCTAACCTAGGATTAAGAAGAAGCATTTGAAGAATTTCATTTTTCTTTTTTTCTCCACCAGAAAAACCTTCATTAACCGCACGATCAAGAAAGTCTTCTGACATATTCAGCGTAGGAAGTTTAGATACTACATACTCACGAAAAGCACCTTCATCCATTGTGTCTGCCCCTTGATGTTCGCAGAGGGCATTAAAAGCTTCATTCATGAAGTTAATATTCGTTACCCCTGGCACTTCTACTGGATACTGGAAGCCCAAAAAGATTCCTTCACAGGCCCTTTCACTAGGCTCTTGCTCCATGATAGAGGCCAATTTTCCATTAATGTTGTATTGGATATCACCTTTAATCACTTCATAATCAGGGTGTCCTGAAATGACCTTGGATAGTGTCGATTTTCCTGAACCATTAGGTCCCATAATCGCGTGAACCTCACCGGGGTTTATCTCCAAGTTAATTCCGTTTAAAATTGTGGTGTCTTCAACTTTTGCATGTAAGTCGTTTATTTTTAATAACATTTTATCCTCTTTATCCAACTGAGTTTTCTAGTTTCATTTCTATTAATTTTACGGCCTCCACAGAAAATTCTAATGGAAGGGTTTTAAATACGTCTTTACAAAATCCATTTACGATAAGAGAGATTGCTTTTTCTGCATCTACACCTCTTGATTGTAGGTAAAATAACTGATCAGCACTTATCTTGGATGTACTTGCCTCATGTTCAACCGTGGCCGTTGGGTTTTTTACATCAATATAAGGAAAGGTATTTGCTGAGCATTTATCACCGATAAGCATGGAATCACATTGAGAAAAGTTTCGAGCATTCTCTGCTCCTGGCATCACTTTTACTTCTCCCCGATAGACATTCTCTGAGTTATCAGCGGATATCCCTTTGGAGATAATTGTTGATTTTGTATTTTTACCAATATGAATCATCTTGGTTCCAGTGTCTGCCAACATTTTATTATTGGTGAGCGCAACGGAATAAAAAGCTCCTTGAGAGTTTTCTCCTTGCAAAATACAACTTGGATACTTCCAAGTAATTGCTGATCCGGCCTCTACTTGTGTCCAGGAGATCTTAGAATTCTTTCCTGCACATAATCCACGTTTAGTAACAAAATTATAGATACCACCTTTACCATTTTTATCACCTGCATACCAGTTTTGTACTGTTGAGTACTTAACCTCAGCATCCTTGAGGGCAACGATCTCTACGATAGCAGCGTGTAATTGATTCTCATCTCTTTGTGGTGCTGTACAACCTTCTAGGTAGTTAACATAGCTTCCTTCGTCAGCGATAATTAATGTTCTTTCAAACTGTCCGGTTTCTTTAGCGTTGATTCTAAAGTAGGTGGATAGATCCATAGGACATGTCACTCCCTTAGGAATATATACAAATGATCCGTCAGAAAAGACAGCTGAGTTCAAGGCCGCATAGAAATTATCCGTTGGAGGTACAACTGATCCCATATATTTTCTAACTAATTCAGGGTGTTTTTCAATCGCTTCTGAAATAGAGCAAAAGATCACTCCTACTTTTTCTAAGTCTTCTTTCCAAGTAGTCCCTAAACTTACTGAATCAAATACTGCATCTATAGCAACACCAGATATTCTTTTCTGTTCCTGAAGAGGTATTCCAAGCTTTTCAAATGTTTCTAATAGTTCAGGATCTAGGTCATCTAAGCTTTTAGGTCCCTCTTTGGAGTTTTTTGGTTTGGCATAATAGTATAAATCTTGGAAATCAATTTTAGGAATATCAAAATAGGCCCATTTGGGATGCTCCATTTGTTGCCATTTCTTGAAGGCCTGTAGCCGATAATCAAGCATCCATTCTGGTTCATTTTTTTTCTTTGAAATTAATTTGATAATATCTTCATTGAGACCTTTAGGAAATTCTTCCATTTCAACTTGAGATTCAAATCCCCACTTATAGCCTTCTTCTATATGTTTTTTTATTTCTTCACTCATGTATTTATCCATTTACTACCTACTGGGGCATATTCATCATTTGACCCGAGTAGTAGTTGTTCAATAGTTAAGGTTTTGAAAAATTCTTTTAACTTATGATTTAAGCTTTTGATTGGTGAAACAATATTGCAGGTTTGAACCAGGCCACAGTTCATTTCAAAACAGTCGTGGTCCATGGCCTTGCCTTCAATTATCTCGGCCAGGTCATAATAGCTTATATCCTCTAGTGATCTTTTTAAGCGATACCCACCTTTAACACCTTGAGAGGATTCTAGAATATGATGACTATTCATTAGTTGCATCACTTTGGC
>JBFKKF010000236.1:0-4276 GCA_041631355.1 Bacteriovoracaceae bacterium
AAAACAAAATTGTAGCATTTGTAAAAAGTGTTCACCACTAAGGTCGGTCGGTTATTAAGCGTTTTGGTAGAATTAGAGGTTATCTTATGAGATTACGAAAGAGAGATCATGCTCCACCAGACAAACTTAAACTGATTTTTGATCCAAAACACGCTGAAGAGGTACTACTAGTCTTACCAAGGAGAACAATGACTTCACTATTTACAGTCCAAGTTAAAATAAAAAGTACTCCCCAAACCTTCCTTACTTTTTACTCTTATTTTTGCCCCATGAGCTTGAAGTATTTCTAAAACAAGAGGTAGTCCATAACCAGTCCCCTTTTCATGGTTTGTTCCTTCCCTACTTACATGCTTTGATTTATCAAAAAGGCTATCCATTATTTTTTCTGGAATTCCAATGCCGAAATCAATCACCGAAATCTGAACTTCTTTTTTCTTTCTAGAACAATCTATATTTATAAAGCTTCCAGGATTTGAAAACTTTATTGAATTTGTTATAAGATTAATTAGAGCCTGCCTCATTCTAAAAACATCTACCTCTACTTCAGTGTTTTCTTGTATTTTGACATTAATTTTGATGCCTTTATTCCTTGCAACAACTTTAACATGCTTGATAGCCCCTTTTATCAATTCATCCAAATAGATTTTTTCAAAACGAAGCTTTACTTTTCCTGATTCAATTGAAGTTAAATCTAACAGTTTATTCACCATCTCAAGTGAATGTTCTGAAACCTCTCTAATAGTTGGCAATACTTCTTTAACATTATTAGTAGTTAAATCATCTTCCAATACTTCTATGAGACTTAAAATATTTCCTATTGGTGCTCTAAGATCATGGGAAACAATTGCTACAAACTCCCTGATTTTATCATTAAGAATTTGAATTGACTTCATTGTTTTAACTAATTCATTTTGTGTTTTTATGAGTTCAGTAACATCTGTATGCGCACCAAGCATACGCACGGGTTTTCCATTTTCATCTCTTATTGCCAAACCTCTACATCTCACCCAAACATCTGACCCGTCTTTGTGACGATAGCAAACGATTTGGTCATAACGATGATTTGGATTTTTACAGTGTTCTTCAAAGTTATCCATTACAAGCTTTAAATGTGCAGGGTTAATATTTTTTTGCCACCACTCAGATGTATTTGGAATTTCTTCATCGCGATATCCAAATAGATCTTTAAATCTCGGACTTAACCATTCATTTAGTGGTTTTTCTATATCCCAATACCAAATTCCATCAAGAGAGCCATCTTGAAGGAAGTTAAAAACCTCGGAGTCAGTTTTAACTTTTTCATAAAGCTCATCCTTTAAATAACTTGAATTATCACTCATATTTATTACCTTTTATTTATTTTTTATAAGATCAAACTAATGATAATGATAATGTAGATATTAAGTTAAATCAAAATAAATATTATTAGCAAAACTTTCTTCAATAAATACATTGGTGTTGTAATACCGAACAATGCCAGCATATCTTCCCTGTTACGTAACCTCCCGATATTATTATTTTTCTAAACATCGAGTCTTCTTGACCTGCCCCCCCAAAATTGCTTCAAGGTAAAATAGTGCTGTAATACCTATCAAAAGGAGTCGGTGTATGAAAATGCTCCGGAAAAATGAAGTATAAATTATCGCAACAATTACATCCCGCCAAGAAAAGTAAGTCATAGAGTGAGAAAAGATTATACTAGAAGACTCTGTGGGAATATTTAAGTCTTCGTTTGCAACCTCACTTTCAGAGATATCTCCTTCATAATATTTTTTCTCTGAGGGTGGATAAAATCGTGGCATTTTGAATTCGGTATTGCTTGTCTTTAATTCAGTGTCTTGAATTACATCTCTTCTGCATCCTTTAAATGTAACATCTGAGGCATTTTTGACTTATCAGCTGCTAGTGTAACTTTTTTATCAGTGTTAATCTTTTCAATTTTATTTTACCGCACTTGCCTCTACCAGGACCTTTCTTTTTTGGCCCTTCATATTGTGAGTTTGGAGCTCGATCTTTGGAATTATTACTGTTTTTCTTCTATTTAAACTCTGGAAGTTCTTGTTCTCCAATTAAATCTAGTAGACGATTTTTCAGTTCGATATTTTCGGATTCAAGGCTTCCTATTTTTTGATTTGATTGTCCACGCTTATAAGAAAGAGTTTTTACTAGGGACTTGGTCTCATCTATTAGCATCAGGTTTAGAATTTTAGTGCTTAAATCTATTAACTTCCCACAAAAAAGATTATCAGGGCCTAGGCAAATGGCCAAATAGAACCTGACGACAACCTCATTTTATTGAGTAATCCCATTAAAATCACAACTTTAGACAAAATGGTGCTGAATGGTCTTTCTCACACAAGTATCGTTTAATAGCATCATTTTCAGCTTCAAGTTTGTCATTTTTAAACTTAATTTCTTGATTTTCTTCCTTAAGACTAGCAATCTCTCTTTTAAGCTCTTTTTTATCTTCTTGATAAATACCAAAAAATTCTTTTATGGCCTGAATAACTCTTAAAGTAAGTGAGACCCCATAACGTACTCTTTTGTACCCATCTTCTTTTTCCACTACCATGTCAGGAAAGACCTCTTCGACTTCTTGAGCAATAAGTCCAATTTCTTTTCCTTCACTACGGTGGATATCGTCAAACTCAGGACGCCACACGTATTCAACGGGACGAAGTTTTAAGATTTTCTCCAATGTGCTAACTAATGGATTTATATTCTTTTTTAATCTTCTATCCGAGGTACAAGTTCCCCCCACAACGGTTGAATTATCTGTCTGTAAACATCCAGTCGCATCAATATCACCAACTACATCGAGGGCGTCGTCTGGTGTAGTTGTTCCTATACCGACGTTGCCTGACGAGTTTATAACTAAGCGATCTACGGTATTAGTCTCGTCATGTATTCTAAAATTTGTATTGGTTAGATATTGTCCTGCTCGCACATGCCAAGTATGGCCAGATCCATTTGTTGTAGATAACCTAAGTCCTGTTTCTGTACCTTCGACATTAATTACAGATTCGGCTCCAGAAGAGTAAATATCTAACTTTCTACCGGGAGTAGAGGTCCCAATCCCAACATTACCACTTGAATCTATTAAAAAAGGAGTTGATGCAGAGTTTTTTGCTGAACCAGCTGCTCTTCTGTATATTGCAAATGAGTCAGAGGTCCCCGGAAAAGTAATATTATCACTCCCTCCAATATCAATCCACCATGAAGATAAACCAGTGTTCCCCTGTGTTCCATCAAGTTTTTCGTTTGACGTCAAGACTAGACCATTGTAATTTCCACTAGCACCACTATTAGAAATTATTTTTGAGTATCTATCCGTTGTTCCTCCCTTATGAAAAACTAAATTAGGATCCATTGAAGCCGGTGACAAAGTGAGGGTGCCTGATACATCTAATTTTGATGATGGACTGGCCGTTCCAACTCCGATATTACCATCACTAGAGACTTCAAAGAGAGAATTACTAGCAGAGTCTTCAACACGCAAGATATCTTCTGATTGACCTGATGCTCCCTGAAATAACCCTGCCTCGTATCCGGCAGCTAAACTCTTAGAGTAAAATCCTCGCGGAAACGAAGGAACACCATTGCCAATTTTTGTAAATCCTCCATTAGATTCAAAAATATTTGTCCCCTGAGTTTTCATAACAAAGTCAGAACTCGATGATTCAATAACTGGGACCTGAGAGTCTATCCTTAAACTTAAACTTGGAGTTGACGAATTTGAAATAGTAATTCCTGTGTTAGTAGTTGTGGATGAACCAAGTTCGAGAAGAGAGTTTGGACTCGAAGTCCCAATCCCTATATTGCCCGAGCTTGAAATAGACATCAGTGAACCACTTAAGTTTTTAAAATTATATCCTCTTATACTTGAATCATTATAAAAATTCACACCATCATCATTGACTCCAATATCAAACACATATCCACTTGAGTTTGTTCCCGTCCCTAGCCTTATGGACTGACCTCCATCTACAATATGAAGACTACTTTCCGGTGTTGCCGTCCCAACCCCAAGATTCCCCCCCATAAAACTAAAGGTCGGATTCGTTGTGATGTTTCCAAAAGTTATAGCCTCACTTCCGTCTGTCGTATTAACATTTATATAATCATTAGCTCCTTCGCGTAACACAAAGTTTGAAGCTGTATTATCGGCCATATTCACTTCCACTGAAGAACCAGAAGTTGCTGTAACGTCTAATTTAGCGGATGCAGCAGTTGATCCGATGGCCATATTTCCAGAGTTATCAATGACAGCTTGAGT
>JBFKKF010000237.1:0-4267 GCA_041631355.1 Bacteriovoracaceae bacterium
CTCGCAGCTCTTTTAGCATTAGTGGTGGTCCCAACCGAGGCCAAAATTGCTGTGATAGTTGTCCCAATATTTTCACCGAGAACAAGTGCCGCAGCAGTATTAAATCCAATGATGCCTGAGGAGGCCATAGCAATAGTGATCCCAAGCATGGCAGATGAAGATTGAATAATAACCGTAAGCAAACATCCAGTTATAATTGAAGCAAAATAGCTTCCGTAATTATTTCCAGAAAAGTAGCTAATCATATCTAGAAAACTTTGGTTGGTCCGAAGTGGTTTGAAAGCACCACTCATGAGTTCTAGACCCATAAAGACCATCCCTACACCAAACAAAATTTTTCCAAAAGACTGTAGCTTAGAGTTTTTAGAAAAGAGCATTGGAAAAATACCAAGCCCTATAAAAAGTAGCCCATACTTTCCAACCTTTATCGAGATAATCCAACCAGTAATCGTAGTCCCAATATTAGAACCAAATATAACCCCAATGGCCTGGGTTAGTTGCATTAGGCCCGCGTTAGTAAAGCCAACAACCATAACTGTAGTGACAGAAGAACTTTGAACAATCATAGTTACAATCATCCCAACAGTTACCGCTAGTATTCTATTGGTCGTTAGTGAGTTAATAACCTTTGTAATCACTTCACTGGCCGCTTGCTGAAGAGCATCACTCATCATTTTCATTCCGTAAAAGAAAATTCCAAGTCCGCCTAATACCGTATAAGCTAATTTAAAAGTATCCATCTCAATAAACCTTCCTTCTGTGGTGCTACTTGTCTGGGACTATATAATAAGCCAAAGAAATTGTATAATATTACTTAGCTAAGAACATCCTACGCTCCGAGGTAAATAATTACTATTTAAGAGCAGGTAATTGCCACTCTATGGGTACCCGTCCATGCTCTGCTAAAAACTTATTTGTCTTAGAAAAGTGCTGACAACCAAAAAAACCTCTATAAGCGGATAAAGGTGACGGATGAACGGACTTTAAAACGAGGTGCTTAGACTCATCAATATTTTTACCTTTTTTTTGTGCAGGGCTTCCCCAAAGTAAGAACACAAGACTCTGCCCATGCTCGTTTAAGACTTTAATTATACTATCAGTGAATATTTCCCATCCCTTTTTTTGATGAGAATTCGCCTGACCGGCTTGAACTGTTAATACTGAATTCAAAAGTAAGACCCCTTGCTTTGCCCATGAATCTAAAAACCCATGCTCGACAGTTTTCACACCAATATCAGACTCCAATTCTTTATAGATATTTTTTAAAGAGGGGGGAATTTTTACACCAGGCCGAACTGAAAAGCTGAGTCCATGGGCCTGACCTACACCATGATAAGGGTCTTGACCAATGATCACAACTTTTACATCCGCTAATGAACACAACTTAAAAGCATTAAAAATATCATCCAGCTTAGGATAAATCGCTTTACCTGCCTTAAGTTCTTCAGCTAAGAAATGATCCAGTTCTAGCATGTAATCTTTTTTTAGTTCTGGACCTAAATACTTTTGCCAATCCATTGGAATCTTAATTAAGTTTAATACTTTACTCATCTGATTGTTATGAACCTATAATATCTAAAATTTGCTCTTGGGATTCATCTAAATTTCCATTACGATAGAACAAACTACCTTTAAAAGTTTTTTCCGTAAAGACTAATGGAAGAAACAGTTTGTCACCTTCCCATAAATTTAAACCTAAAATTTTATCCGTATCGACCCACTCCAAATCACCCTCATGATTTGATCTTATTAACTCACCACTAAAAGAATGTGTTCGATAGATATAAACTCGCCAATCTCTTCCATATTTATCAAACTCAGGAAACAAAATATCACCCTTGAAAATAAGGTTAGATATATCTAGTCCGCTTTCCTCTTTAACTTCCCTGATGGCACACTGCTCTGGCGACTCTCCTGATTCCAGCTTACCACCTAGCCCATTATACTTTCCCTTATGCTCATCACCTTCTTTTTTATTCCGGTGAATCATAAGAGTTTTATTTCCATCTACTATATAAACAAGTGTGGCCTTGACTTCCATTCAGTCTCCCCCTAATAGATCTCTTAATTTATCGCTTTCTCTTTCCTAGATATAGCTTTATGTAAGAACCAGCTCTAAACCCTTCTAATTTATCAGGAGCATACTGTGAGTGCTTAGTGAAATCAATTTCATATTTTTCGTATTTAAGTCCTACTTCACCGTAAACTCGATCTTGAAACCAATTAATATCCTTATTAATTCCTACTCCGTAGAAGGTCTCCTCTGTATCCACATCTCCTTCGAAGTCCCACTGTCTTTGCATAGAGCCTTTGAGTTTTTCTTTTCCTGCAAAAACATTTACTTTCCAGGAGTTATTTTGAAAAGGTAGAACAAATTCTTGATTGACCCCATAAACATGTCCAGTATCTAAGAATAATCGCTCACCTTGGTAAGTATCATAATGAAAACTTGTTCCAGTTTCTGGAAGTTTTAAAATGATTCCAGCTCCATCGGCTTTTCTTCCATTATAATCACCCTGAGCATAGTAGGCATCGATGTAATCTGAATTTATAATGATTCGTGCTAAGTGTGAATCGATATTGTCTTCATGAATTTGAGTTTCATACTCTTCATCATCCATAACCCCATAATTGGCCAAAGCATTTTCTAAGTTAACAAATGGCATTCTATTGTGAAACAAAAAGACATCTGCTCTAACTTTAACATTATGAGACATTTCCTTAACGAAACCAAAATGAGCTGCATTGGTTAAGCTCGCCTGTAGAGCGTGTTGAGTGTATCCTTTCGTCATTTTACTCTCTTCTAATAATGTGGACTGATCTGTGGTCATAAGCCCTGAACCATCAACTGTCATTCTACCACCACGTAAGAAAACTAATGCCTTACCTTCTCCTCCGAGAACCCCTGAAAATCTAAAGATAACATTTTGAAAGGCAACAATGTCTCTGATATCTTCTACTCTATCTTTTAGTTGGGCCAAGATTCGCTCTCTTTCAGTTTCTGTAATATCAAATGAAATGATATTATTTGCTGCGTCTGTGGTTTCCTCCACGACTTGATCAGTTATTGCATCTACTAATAATTGAGTTTCCTCATTGGTAAGCTCTCCAATATTAGTCGTTCCACTTTGAATAAGCTCATTAATTTGTCCCTCGATTTGATTTCCCACCTCATCTCTAAAGTCATTAGTCGGGTCGGGATTCATCTCATCTCCCATCTCGTTAACTCTTTGTTCTAATCTTCTATTTACAAAGTCTTGAACTAAATAACTAATACCATTAATTCTGACTTCTAATCCTAACATGTGAGATAAGTTATTTGGGGCGTAGTTAAATTCATTCAAAAGTTCTTTAAACGTAACCTCACCAAGGTTTAATCCAAAGTGAGATGCCGTTAAATCTGGATCTTGAAGATTTGAATCATGGAAGGCGCCATTCACTAATTCAACCTGAATATAATCGTAATATTTTTTTTCTTCGACTTCCTGGGCGAAAACCTGTGAACTAACTAATAAAAAAACCAAAATGAACTTGTTCCAATACATAATTTAATACCTTTCTTAAGTTGTTTTAAGAATTGTACCAAAAACAATATTTTGGAGATGAAGTTAGCACTATTTCGTGAAAAATCTATCTGTCAAAAAAGTAAACACTTACAAAGAAAGGGCCAAATAACTAATACTTAAAGTTAATAACCTTAAACTTTAGATCCTGGTTCTCGGATTCACCATCATTAACAGTGATATAGATTGCTCGAGTTACTTTAACTGAGAAATTATAGATAATATCATCTTGGGACGTATTTAAGCTCCCATCAGTATAACTAGCATCTAACTGGACCCCATTAACACTAGCTGATTCGTTTGGAATGTCAGATAAATTAGTCCCACTTACACTCAAGTTGACGGTAGAACCATTATTAGATATGACAATAGTATTTCCCGAACGATAAACTCTATCGGTACTACTGGAACTTGTCTCACCTACTCCTACATCTGAACAATTTGAACTCGTCACTCTAGCAGTTTGATTGACATTAGTTTCATTGAAGTCTGTTGTTACATCAGAGCTAATATCAAAAGTTAGAGTACCACTGTAGCGACATACAGAAACATCATTTACAGCGAAATCATCCACTTCTGGCCCGGAAATGAGCTCACAGCCCACACAACAAAGAAGAGTAATAAAAAGCAATCCATCTAACTTGTGCTTAAAGTACATGATCCCCCTTAAAGTATTACGAATATCGGAGGGGGTTTAGGATTCC
>JBFKKF010000238.1:0-4224 GCA_041631355.1 Bacteriovoracaceae bacterium
AAAAATACATTCTAAGGCATCTACAAAAAAATTTGTCGGTGTAAAAAAACGGTTTTGGGATTTTGGCGCTGGACTAACGCGAGACTATGGGGATTTGGGGGATTTGGGATTGAAAATGGCGCGGCGTGAGAGATTCGAACTCCCGACCAAGTGGTTCGAAGCCACCTACTCTATCCAGCTGAGCTAACGCCGCGTGTATTTAAGATTTTTTACCTAGATTTTCTAGGATTAAGACTAAGATTATACCAAGAATCATTAATAATAAAGCAAAGATTGTCTCTTGATTCAACTCTGCAGGAAGAACATTTAAATCTCGAATCACATGGGTTTTACCGCGTACTAATTTTGTCTCCAGAACTTCTTTCCAGGGCCAAATCTTTTTTAAGGACCCGATCATAAAGCCGGTTAAGACGCTCATTGTTAAATTATGAAAATGTTGTAAAAGAAAGTTTAGTATTTTTGAGAAGCTAAGAAGGCCTAGTAGGCATCCAAAAGCAAAAACAACGATGATTTCAAGACTAGCAATGCTGGTAGGATCCTTTAGGGCAGAAGTAACAAATAAATATTTACCTAATATAAGCAGAATAAATGAGCCGCTAATCCCCGGTAAAATCATCGCGATAATAGCAATGAAACCTGATAAAAAGATAAAGAGCATTGTTTCTGGAGTTTGAACTGGTATCAACGATACGACAGCAAAGCCAATAATTGTTCCGAACATAATTCCGGCCAAATGACGTGCTCTTTTCCAGTTGTTAATAGTTCTACCTACGTAGAAAATTGACGCCAATATAAGCCCAAAAAAAAGTGACCAAGTGTAAATGGGAAAATCAGACATGAAATAATGCATTAAGCGGGACATCGAAATAACAGCGGTAAGTATCCCCACCATAAGCGGCAATAAAAAATTAATATTGATATGATTTAGAGCGGCTTTAATTTTGAATTGAAATACGTGGCCAAAAAAAGTTTTATCTACAGAACTTATAGCGCGAATCAGGTCATCATAAATACCCGTTACCAAAGCAATGGTTCCCCCAGAAACACCAGGAACGATATCTGCCATACCCATGGCAAAACCTTTAAGAACAATTAATAATTTGGGAAAATATCTATCCACGATTTCCTATTCTTGATCGCTATTTAATAATTCGTCTATTTCTTCAATATCAAATTCAGTTAGACCATAAGGATTTTCTTTATCATTGAGTTCTTCGTCAAGAAATCTTTGTCCAAAATTTTCTTCTATCTCATCCAAAGATTCTTGCTGTGCCACGCCGAACTTGTTCTCGACTTTATTTAGATCTTCTTCCTCTAATAATTTGTCTTCATCCAGCTTGGCTTCATTCATCATTTTCTCAGCAGTTTCAAGCTCTGATTCGAGTCTTTCTAGGGCCTTTAAATCTTGTTCATTCTCAGAAATAATGGACTTTTCACGCTCTTGCCTTTCAAGCTCAGCTAACTCATCTTCAGTGAATTGAATTTGATCTGCCTTATCAAGAAGAGCATCATTTAAATCATCAAGATTTAATTCCACATCCAACTCATCCAATGCCTGATCAGACATTCTCTTAGCATCTTCGGACATAATCTTATTCTTAATCTTGGTTACTCTCGCTGCTGCTTCTTTTGACTTAGTAACTGCAATGTCACCAATTTGAAAATCTCTTAAAGAATGAGAGACAAGCCCAGTTGAGAAATTATCTGTGACATTAATCACTGTAATTTCACCATTTTTATAACTTGGATTCCCTGAAATATTTCTACCCGTAGCCCGGTCTTTAAATCCATAAACCTCAAAGACATTACCCAGCTCAACTCCGTCAGCACGCCCACGATCTAAATAAATAACATCTCCAAACGAAGCATTTTCTAAACGATCTTTATAACTAGCGACTAGAACAGCTTCAATAATTCGTGAATTATAGGTTCTGGTGATCCTTTCAATATTAGGAGTGTAAATGGTGATTCGATCTCCTCGGGACACATAGCCACTTGTTTCAATAAGCTTACATTCCCAAAGACCATTTACTTTTTGAATCGTCTCCAAACTTCCCTTAACTGTATACTTATAACCTTTTCTGTCTGAGTTTTTATGCTCTATTTCTCCACCACTAACATACACAGAAAATTTATCTCCACTAACAACATTAATTCCTTCATCAAATTTTACGAATAGTTTATCGTGCTCACTAAAAATACTTTTCTCCTCAATAGCGGAGTGTACTTTCCCTAAGTCCTGTACCACGTTACTAGAAATAAAAGTATATATTGAAAAACCTTCTTTGAAGTTATAAATAATTCTAGCATTTTTATCAAAGCCAGTTGAATCATATTCGGTTTCTGGAGCTGCAATTTCAAAATCAAATCTCGGTGGTTCATACACCTCATACTCTTTAATGATTGAAGCTTCTCCAATTTTCATAAGATCTTCTTGAGTGTCAGAAGAAGAGTATTGGATATAAACACCTTGTTTTTGAAGCTTTTCTCTCTCAATTAGCCATTGTGGTTTTGCATTATCTCCAAACTTATCAAACTTAGTATTCTTTTGGGCCTTTGCTTTTTTAGCAATCTTCTGATTCACAACACTAATATTAGGAACAGCGTTATCACTTCCAGTAGAAAAAGATAAAATCATTCCCGGTTCAATCAAGTGGGGATTAGTAATATAAGGGTTTAAGGACCAAATCTTAGAGTAATAAAAACCTGAGCCAAAGATTTGCTTAGAAATTTTCCAGAGCCAATCACCACTTTGAACCTCATAGGTTCCAGAGGCACTTTTTCCTGCAATTTCATTCCACTCATTGTCAGGAATTTTTCCCTGCATTGTTTTAGCAATGGCAAGTAAATCTTTTTCCGCCTTTCCTACATCAAAAATCATTGCGGCTTCTTTTGACTTAACCTCACCATCTTTTATGATTTTAATTTTAGAACTATCTTTTTTAGTGGCCTGCTCTACCTTCTGTGCCTCTTTTAATTCAGACTCCACATCTTCCGGAAGAAAAAAGTCGAACTCCTCAATACCACCCAAGTCAGTTTTTAACTGCTCAAGATCGTCACCCTGCTCAACATCTTTTTTAGACTCTCCAGGGGCCTTCTCATCTGATTTCTCTGTTTTTTTAAACTCTTCCAACAACTCAATATCTTCAGGATCTTCCAAAACTAGATCCGTCACACTTTGAGCGTAAACAATATGTGCTCCTAGAAGCATACTTGAAATAAATATTTTACTAAATTTACTTTTCAATACTAATTAAACCTGTACTTCAAAGAAATCCCTAAGGATTGATTCATATTTTAACTTTTTATCTGTTAGTCCTAAACGATCACTGCAAATAGCGGCTTTTTTCAAGGCATGAATCACACTACCAGAGAATGCATGCTTCCTGATAATGCTCTCATAAACCTGAAGTGCTAGATCAAACTGTTTTTTATCCAAGTAAATATCGCCGATATAGCGTTTTGCTCTAACCATGATTTGATTAGATTTAGAATTTTCCAAGTATTGAAATACTTTTAATGCCTCATCAAGCTTTCTATTTTCCATCAATGCTAGGGACTTTTTATAATAACTTAAATCATCCTCAAAATTACTGTTATCTGAAGCTTGGCCTGGTGTACTGGTTTTAGGTTTAGCGCTGGCCCCATTACCTCCAAAGACATCGATTGACTCAATTTGTCCCGTTGGTGCAGCAGACTTAGGCATTGCACTAGCTTGGCTTCCACCTGAACTTACTAACTCATCAAGTTGATCATAAGACTTTTGGTTATTTGTTAGTCGCTCTTCCTTAAGGCCTTGATACTTATCATTGAGGTTTTTATACTTTGCAAGTAGATCATCATACTGATCTTTACTCACAAATTTTCTTTCTTCTTTTTTAACAGATTTTCTTTTTGAATCGTCACCGTTTAGTGTTTTTCTAGTGGTTTCAATTAATCCTGAACAACCCACTAATAAAATTGAGCTTACTGAAACTATAAGAATCGATCGAACAAGCATTAGTCCTCCATGACTTGCAGTTCACGCAATAACAAAATGCGCTACATTATTATTTTAAGGCTTGAGATAGCGCTAAGTCAATGTTATTAAAGTTTTAACCGAGGAGATCACTCTTGTACTCATATACTGAAAATAAATTTCTATACAAATCCGTTTACGAAATGCCTAAGGACGCAACGAGTCTTTTTTATTTTACCCTAGAAGCTAACGAGGGAATATGCTTC
>JBFKKF010000239.1:0-4215 GCA_041631355.1 Bacteriovoracaceae bacterium
GAGGAATTGAACTATCCAACCCTTTATGCGTAATGGTCACCTCGATAATAACTTCCCCGTCCTTAACAAAATTATTATTTCGATACGAAAAAGAATCCTCGCGGGGTACATAATCATATATTGAACCATCTATACGCATTATTTTCACAGATGTTATTAATTCTGAAATCTCTCCTAGTGCTGTTCCTGCATTCATGTAGACTGCACCACCAATAGAAGCAGGAATGCCAGTAAACACTTCCCATCCCTTAATCCCAAACTTCGTAGCGTGAGAGGTTAATAGGTTAAGTGGACATGATGCGGGTAAAGTATAGCTATCATGAACTTTTTTTAAAATATTTTTATCAAAGGAAAGATCAAGTTTTATATATAGATATTTTTTTGTATTCAATAAAACCTGATTAGCTCCCCAACCCACCAAATGGTAATCTATTTTTAATTCATTTAACTTCTTGATTAATTCCTGAAGTCCACTAATTGACTTACATATAGCGATATTACCTAAGCCGCCTAATTTAATGGTAGTATATCGTGCTAGGTTCACATTGAGCTTGAGTTCTACATCTTTAATATTTATTCTTTCGATCTTGCCCATTCTTCCACAACTTTTCGTGTTGCCTTACTTATAGAGCCAGCTCCCATACTAAGGATTACTGTGTCTGTATCTATATATTTATCAAATATATTATCTAACTCCTGCCACTCTGTAAGTAGTACCGCATTTTCATATTTATTATTTATGTCCGTAACTAATTTTTCAGAATTAATACCTGGTATTGATTGTTCACTAGCTGCATAAATTGGAGCAATGTAAACTCTTTTAACCTCTGAAAAGCAATCAACAAACTCATCCCAAAACTCTTTTGTCCGACTAAATCTATGGGGTTCAAATATGGCAACAATATTTTTATTAGGGTATCGAACCTTTGCTGTTTGTATTGTTGCTCTGAGCTCTGTCGGGTGATGTCCGTAATCATCAACTATAATTAATTTGTTTACGTGAGATAGAAGTTCAAATCTCCTTCCAACACCCTCAAACTCACTTATTGCGCTACATATCTCGTTTAAGTCCAGTTCTAGCTGATGGGCAACTGCAATTGCAGCTAAGGCGTTTAAAACATTATGTTCACCAGATAGTGCGATACTAACAGTGTATGAATTCCCATCGTGTAATAACGTGAAGTGAGATCCGTCTTCATCATAGTTAATTTTATCTGCACTATATTGGCAGTACTCATTTCCTATGTTTTTTCCCTTTATACCGTATGTTATATGTCTTCTTCGTAATTTATCTATTAATTCAACTGAGTTTTTATCAGTTAAATTCACAGCGACACACCCATAAAAAGGCACCTTATTAGCAAATTCCTCAAAAGCAGCTTTAATATTTTCTTCTGTTTGATAAAAATCCATATGATCATTATCAATATTGGTGATAACACTCATTATGGGATTTAAAAACAGAAAGGATCCATCAGACTCATCTGCCTCTGCAACGAGATACTCACTATCACCGTGAATGGCTTGCCCACCAAGATTCTTTACAACTCCCCCTACAATACAAGTAGGTCTCAATTGTAAATGTTGTAATATTGTTGATAAAAAACTCGTTGTTGTGGTTTTTCCATGAGATCCAGCAACAGCAATTCCAAATTTAAGTCGCATTAACTCAGCTAGCATCTCTGCACGTTTTATAATTGGCTTTCCGTTTTCTTTGGCCTGTACTATCTCTGGATTCTTTTCATTTATTGCTGATGAGACAACTATTAACTGCGATTCATCAATATTATTCGCTTTATGCCCTATGAATATTTTAGCCCCTCTTTCTTCCAGCTTTTCAACATTTGGATTTCTATTCAAATCCGAGCCAGAGACTTTATATCCTAAGCTTAGGAGTACATTAGCAATACCGCTCATCCCTATTCCACCAATACCAATAAAATGTATACCTATATCTTTTTTAATACCGAACATATGAATAAACTTCTTTTTTTATGGCCCTTGCAGCATTAGGGGATTGTATTTCCTTGTAGTCATATCTTTTATCTTCAACGATCTCAATAATTGCATCTCTAGTTACTTGTACTAGATTATCAAAAGGCATTTCTGGGTCTAGTGTCTTTACGTAAAATAAGTCTTCAGCCTCTAGCTCTTTAGCATTATAGTACTGATGATTATCTGTTGCATAAGGAAATGGTATTAATATAGCAGGTCTTTTTACTACTCTTAATTCTGAAATTGTAGAAGCTCCGGCCCTTGCAATGATAATATTACTCCATGAATAGAGCTCGCTCATGTTATCTATGTATTCTACTTGCTTGTATTGAACTCTCTCTTCTTTTATCTCGTGATGACCAAGATTTCCTTTTCCAACTTGATGAATAATTTTTAATTTGAAGGGGTACTCAAATGTAATTAGTTTCTCTACCAGCTTATTAATCTGAACTGCTCCTAAGCTTCCTCCAAATACGAGTAAGTTTATTTCATCACCAATCACATTTGGTGAATACCTTATATTAGATCTAATAGGATTTCCAACCACTCTAAGTTTCTTTGATCCGGAAATCCCCTTTGTCTTTCTAAAGTTTACAAATATTAAATCTGAAAACTTCGCTAATAACTTGTTTGTTACTCCGGCAATTGCGTTCTGTTCTATAATAAAAACAGGTCGTCTCAATATTTTCGCTGCGGTTAGACTCGGCCCACAAACATATCCCCCAGCACCAATTACAAATCGAGGTTTATCTTTATGAAATAAAAAAACTAATTGAAGCATTACTGATAAATTTTTATATGTATTTATGAGGAGTTTAAACGGGTTTTTTGTTCTTAAGGGATAAGCCTTTAGATGGATTACATTTGGACTGTCTTGAAACAGTTGAAAGTCTAGATATCTTTCTCCTGTTAAATAGACTACTTCAAAATCTTGTTCTAAAACTTCCCCCATACTTAAAGCAGCATTTATATGTCCACCTGTACCGCCCGCTGCGATAAAGACTTTTTCCATGAATTATATTCCTAATGCCGTTTGAGTATAAACGGACTGTTGCTCTTCATTATCATTAATTTGTGACTTATAACTTAGACATGAGTAAATCACACCTATTGCCATAAGATTGGCGACCATAGATGTTCCTCCATAAGATATGAAGGGTAGGTTTAGGCCCTTAGTTGGTAGTAATCCCAAAACAACACCCATATTTAAAAAAGCTTGAATTGATATATTGAAAACCATTGCAGAAATTATTTGCTTATTAATATTTGAACGAGAAGAAAGTGCCAACTTAAACCCCAAAAAAGTAAATACCCAAAATAATAACACGACAATCACAACACCCAGAAAGCCTAGTTCTTCTCCAATAACAGACAAGATAAAATCGTTATGGGCCTCGGGAAGGTAAAATAGTTTCTCATTACTATTGCCAATCCCCTGGCCAAATAAATGACCATTAGCAAAGGCAAGATATGATTGAATGATTTGAAATCCACTATTTTGTGGGTCACTCCAAGGGTCAAGAAATACGAGTAATCTTTTAACTCTATAGGGAGCCGCCACTAATAGGCCTGCAATGGAAGTGATTCCCAGGGCAAAAAGAGAATAAAAATACTTTCTTGGAAAATCAGACAAAAAGCAGATAAAACCAACCATTGTAGCAGCAATGGTAAAGGTTCCAAAGTCAGGCTGAATTAACAAAAGTATTAGCGGTAAGACAAAATGGCCTAGATGCATGATTTTTTGTTTTGTTTCATATCTGTCAAAGTTTGCAAAATAATAGATCGCGCTCATACAAACTGTGTACTTCACGATTTCTCCTGGCTGAAAACTAAAGCCCGCTATTCTTAACCATCTTTGAGATCCTTTAATAGAAATTCCTAACGGAGTCATGGTTAAGAAAAGTAAAAAGGCGGCCAATGCATTAAAATAGTACGAAAATTTAAACCAGAAAGTCATTTTCGTTTTGCTAATAATAAAGGCCATCACTGAACCAATGAGCACAAACAATAATTGTTTTAAGAAAAAGTGGGCAGAACCACCAAAGACTTCCTTAGCATAAATATAGCTAGCGGAGTAAACCATGATCACGCCAAGAACTACAATCAAGCTTACATTAATTAAAAAATATTTTTTAACCTTGTCTATTACTAGCATTCTTTAATAATAAAGGTGCCAGGAGACTTTTGGTAACTACGGTGCGTCATACTCTATAATTGAAA
>JBFKKF010000240.1:0-4209 GCA_041631355.1 Bacteriovoracaceae bacterium
ACCAAAAAATAAAGATGAACTTTTAAACTTTCTAGCAATTTCAAAAGATCCTACAATTAACTTAGGTCCAGCGCTAAAAAATTTAAAGATTCCTCCCAGCCCAAGGCCTAGTAGAATTGTTTTAAAACCGTTTTCAGAGGCATTAGCATCTCCTGATCTTAGAACTGTGGCACAGGCCACCCCCTCAGGATATGTAAGTTCTTTTTCATTTTGGATGAGTGCTTTTCTTAGTGGGATCATAAATAAAATTCCTAATACACCACCAGTCATGGCAATTAATGTAGTTGGCCAAAACTCAAAGTTTTTCCAGGCCCCTACTAAAACTAGGGCAGGTAAGGTAAAAATAATCCCGGCAGCTAAAGATTCTCCCGCCGAGGCCATCGTTTGAACAATATTTGCTTGGTGAATACTATCAGATTTAAGCACCCCTTTGTATAAACCAAGAGCAATGACAGCAGCAGGAATTGACGCTGATACAGTCATTCCCGCGTATAGTCCGAGATAAACATTGGCAGCAGTCATAATAACACCGATGATAATTCCCATCAGTACCGCCGTAAATGTGAACTCTTTAAATTGTGCCTTCATATTAAAATCCTATTTATTACATTATTAAAACCAGACCATTTTAGAGAGACAAATTGGCTTTGAATAGCAGGATTGCGTCAAATTAGACAGAAATTTGGATTTAGCTTAAATAACTTTGATCAAGCATGGTCGTGAGTTGTTCCAAGGCCTTAAAACCGAGGAAAGAATTACCTTTCTGGTTTAACTCCGGGGACCATACAGAAACAGAATACTGATCAGGAAGACATCCGGCAATGGCCCCACTAACACCACTTTTTACCGGAAGGCCCACTAGATAAGCAAAATCACCTACCTCGTTATAAGTTCCACTAGTAAACATTAAGGAATTAATCCGCTTACAGTGACGATATGAAGTCACGACTTGCCCACTTAGACTTACCCCTCGATTCATTAGATAGTAAAAAGATTTTGCAAGATCGATATTACTCATACATATGGAGCAAAATGAAAAATATGTATCTAGTACATCTTCAACCTCATTTTCGATATTGCCGTAACTTTTCATATAATGAGCGAAGGAATAATTTTTATGTCCCGATTTTTTTTCACTTTCAAATATTTTTTTATTCACTTCTAGCTTAGTATTACCTGAGAGCTCTTTGATAAAACGTAAAAACTCAGCGACAGTATTAGTACCATATTCTGAGAGTAAAATATCAGCAAGAACAATTGCCCCAGAGTTAATAAAAGGATTACTAGGAATACCATCATTTTCTTCCAGGTGAATAAGCGAATCAAAAGCTTTACCCGATGGTTCACGCTCCATTCGCCCCCAAACTTCCTCCCCTAAAAGATTCATGGCCATTGTCAGTGACAAAACCTTAGAGACACTTTGAATTGAAAATTTTATGTTATCGTCTCCTACACTGACAATATTTTGTTCATTATCAATCAGAGTCAAAGCAAATTGTTTTGGCTTAACATTTTTAAGCCCTGGTATGTACTGAGCAACACTACCTTTTCCATAGTATTTTTTTACATCCTTTTGGATGGTTTCTAATACCGTTTTAAGATCAAATTGAGTGATATCGTATGTTTTTGCCATAAGCATTATTATACTTAAAAATTTAGGAAGACCCAACCCTAAAAGCTGATCCTATATATAATACGACATCTGGGAATATCCGAACCTGAATTGTTGCAATATTTTCTAAAGACAAAAGTATGAATCATAACAATAAAAGCTCTGTGCTATACTAGATACAATGGAACATTTAACCAGTGAAAAAATTGAACTCATTAGTGAGATAGGACTCGCCTTACATAGATACGGGACAAATGCCTATCGGCTAGAAGATAATCTTAAAGATCTCTCAAGTGCACTGGGAATAGAGGGCCAATTTTTTTCTACCCCTACCTATTTGGCCATGTCTCTTAGTTGGTACTATGAAGGAAAAAAGAGAGAAACAACTAAGCATTTAAGAGTACAACCTGGGGAAGTTAATTTAAATAAATTGCAACTACTAGATACATTAGCAAAAAAGATATGTGATAATAGAATTGAGACTCAGCAGGCACTGCAAGAGCTCGATCGGATTGAAAATCATTCCATGAGCTATCCTAAAACAATTGTGGTACTAGCTTTTGCTCTAACATCATTGGCGATCTCAGTGCTTTTAAACGGTAGCTATTATGATAATCTTATTGCCCTTTTTTTAGGTGGGATAGTTGGCTTTGTTCACTTTTTGAGCACGAAGTATAAATCGTTACTTGAAGTCTTTGAGTTTGTGGCCGCCATGTTAGTGACCCTGTTTTGCTATCTGGTATTTAATTTAATCAAACCATTTAATTTTCAACTAGTATTAATCTCATCTCTTATAGTCATTATACCGGGGCTTAGTTTTACAACTTCCATGGTAGAACTTGCAACTAAAAACCTTGCCTCAGGAACCGCAAGGATAATGGGTTCATTAGTTGATCTACTTAAAATATCCTTTGGTATTTATCTAGGACTAGAGCTCTCTCATTTGTTTTTCTTTCCTATTGACTATATAGGAGCAACAAATGAAGCGATCTGGGCACTACCATTATCGGTTCTCATCGCTGGTGCAAGCTTTACTGTGATCTTTAATGCCAGAAAATCAGATTTCATTTGGATACTCTACTCAGGAGTTATCAGTATTTCGTCTTTAACCATTGCGGCCCATTTTTTCGAGCAAGTATTTGCCAGTTTTTTAGCTGCGCTAGTAGTCACCTTGGGGAGTAATTTATTTGCAAGAATAACAAAACGACCAGCAGTCATAGTACTTCTCCCAGGTATCATTTTCTTAGTACCAGGAAGTATTGGCCTTAAAGGTTTGAACTTTCTCATGAGACAAGAAATTCTAAGTGGCTTTAGTAGTGGAGTCCAAATGTTTTCAGTGGCCATCTCCATTGTAGCAGGACTCTTTTTTGCTAATTTAATCCTGCCACCACGAGAGAGAAGCTACGAGTAAAATATTATTTATGGGCCAAATCTAGAACTGCTCTACAGCGTTTATTTTCCTGGGCCATTATTTTAAGCCCCTTCTCCACACCAGGCGCCAGCCCTGTACTAGAAGAGAGAAACTTCGTTAAAGCGTCAATGTTTTTTTCGTGACAGTTCTGGGGTGCCAAGGCCACAAATGTTTCTGCAATATGGATATCTTTATTTTTATTTACAAACTCAATATCTGAGAAAAAGTTGGTATACCGTGATCTTTGTTCTATCTGTTGATGTCTTGGAAATAAATTGTAGAGCACTGTCTTTAGTTCTGAAAAGGAGTATGCACTCTCTTTTTTCATATACTCTTTAATCCATTTATTTTTAATACCCCAGTCTGGTCTTATGGCCTCACTTGCAAGTTTCATTTTCTTTCCAAAACTTGATTTATCTTTTAATAACTCCTTAGAGGCCATCTGTTTAGCACCAGGATAATTAAACGAATTAAGTTTTTTAATTATACTCCACCTTTTATCTTGATCAATTTTTAGTCCGTTAAGAATGATCTTGCCTTTAAGAAGGTAAGCTAATTTATCTAGCTCAATATTGGATTCACTGATTTCAAGATAGGATTGAAAGAGAAGTTTTTGCATCTCTGATTTAGGCTTTGCTAAATTTAATAGCTTCCAGATGTTTTTTTCTAAATTTTGAATTAGCTGTTTTTTACTTTTCACATTAATATTGTCATCAAAAGCAAGATACTTCATAATACCGGGTGCATTAGAGTAACGTCCAGTAAGTCTTTTTAGCACCTGTCCCATCAAAATAGGATCTTTTTCATAGGGTAAAAATTTACTTTCAACAATATTTGCATATTTCAAATAACTAAACTCACCATAATATACCATCTGCCATAAGGTGGACCAGATAAGTTGCCTTAAAAAAGTATCTTCAATTTTGTGGATACTATTTTGAATATTAACTAATGATTTATCGTCAAGTTTAACCATAATATAGTCATGATCATTGTAATTCGGAAATACGATACTTGGACAAGCCAAACCAATTGCTTGATCCAACTCAATACTAGACCTGTCAATACTGGCCTTTAAGACTTTATGAACAGCATATTCATGATTCAAAAGAGCAATTTGAAAAGCGTGAGGTCTCGCATTAGCAGATTGATTAATAACAAATTTGTTAATTTTATCATCTTTACA
>JBFKKF010000241.1:0-4206 GCA_041631355.1 Bacteriovoracaceae bacterium
CCAGTAGAGCAGTATCCTGAAAAAGTAGCAGCTTATAACTTTGATAAAAAATCACTTATCTCAGATAAACTGATGGGAATTAAAGGTCAATACCTAATTTTTAGTAATGGTGTTATAAATATTAGAAAATTTCAAGGCTACGAAGTTAAAATAGATATATAATTATGGAAACAACTCTTATTGTCATTCTGGTAATCTTGACCTTATGTTTGTTGACAGTCATCGGAATGCTTACATTTTTTGCTTACAAATTTTATAAACTTCAATCCTATTCAGGAACACCTGGGACGGTCTCACAATCGGTTAATGATGCCTTATCTCGTAGAATAAGTGATAAAGAAATTCCAAGTGAGTTGCTTGCTGAAATTGAACGGGATAAAAATAAGTTAAATGATTTGCCGGGACATTACTGTAGTGATCATCCAGAGCTTGTTGCAAAGGGCAAGTGCTCTATCTCAGACCAGATGTATTGCGAGTTATGTCTGACAAAAGAAAACGATATTCGGATTGCTAGAAAGTATCTAGATATGCTTCTTGACTCCAATTGGAATCATACATATATGCTAAATAATGAGCAGGTGGGAGCTGATAAATTAAACGAGCTAATTAAATTAAAAAAAGAAATCTGGAGAACGGAGCAGATTCCACTCATTGTTCAGAAGCAATTTAAAATTAATATTGAAAAAGATCGAATTGAAGCATATACCGTGGTAATGGCCAGAGAGTCTGAAGAAGAAATAATAAAAAAGAAATTTAGTTTCTTAGAGAATTAGGAAGGGATATGGCGCAAGTTATTTATAATACACTGTCTGGGAAAAAAGAAAAATTTACACCCATTGAAGAAGGAAAGGTGAAGTTATACCTTTGCGGACCGACGGTTTATGATTATTTACATATAGGAAACTTTAGAGGGGCCATTGTCTTTAATATGATAAGAAATTGGCTTGAACACTCTGGTTATAAGGTAACATTTGTTTATAATTTTACTGATGTAGATGATAAAATTATAAAAAGAGCAAATGAACAAGGCGTTGAGCCTAGTGTTATCTCCGAAAAGTATATTGAAGAGTTTAAAAAAGACTTTTCAAACCTTGCTCTAAGACCTCATGATTATAACCCAAAGGTCACTGAGCATATGGATGACATCATTGCAATGGTAGAAAAAATTATTGCTAATGATAAAGCTTATGTTATTGATGGTGAAGTATTCTATTCGGTATCTAGTTTTTCAAACTATGGCCAACTATCCAAAAAGAAATTGGATGAGCTAGACCAAGGTCATAGGGTGGAGGTTGATAGCAGAAAAAGATCGCCACATGACTTTGTTTTATGGAAGCCTGCAAAGGAAGGGGAGCCATTCTGGGATTCTCCGTGGGGAAAAGGTCGTCCTGGTTGGCATATTGAGTGCTCGGCAATGATAAAATCTATCCTAGGTGAGACGATCGATATTCACGGTGGAGGGATTGATCTTATTTTTCCTCACCACGAAAATGAAATTGCTCAAGGTGAAGCATGTAACTGCACCAAGTACTGTAATTACTGGATTCATAATGAGTTTATTAATTTTGGTGCAGATAAGATGAGTAAGTCGTTAGGTAATGTTATTACTTGTCGTAATTTTATGGATAAATACCACCCAGAAATATTAAAGTATCTCTTTTTATCGGCCCATTATAGAACTCAATTATCTATTACTGATGACAAATTATTACAAACCATTTCTGCGCTGATAAGAATTTACTCTGGGATTGAGTTAGCAGAAAAGACAGTGGCCATGGTCTCTGAGGATGCTGTCGCCGATAGTGGATTTAATAAGAAACTAGAGCAGCTTGATTCAAAAATTAGAAAGTCGCTAAATGATGATTTTAATACCGCTGAAATGATATCCTATATTTTTGAAGGAGTTCGTGCTTTTAACGCACTTGGCTTTGGAAAAAAAGCAAAAAGAAACCCAACAAATAAAGGCCAGTCTGAACAATTTCTAGCTTGGATAAAAAAATACGGTCAAATGAGTGCCTTGTTTAATAGTGACTCTCAAGTCATTCTTAATCGCCTTGACGAGATACTCGTTGATTTAAAGGAAATTGATAAGACCAAAGTTGAAGAGCTTGTTTCCAAAAGAAATGAAGCTAGAACTGCCAAAGACTGGGAAAAAGCTGATGAAATAAGATCACAGCTCTCAGAGATGGGAATTGAGCTGTTCGATGGACATGATAGGGGCTGGAGAGTAAAGGTTAATGAGTAAAATAAATATTTTATTTGTTTGTTTAGGAAATATTTGTCGCTCTCCTGCAGCTGAAGCTGTGTTTAAAAATTATATTTCAGATTTAGATGAACAAGATTCATTTCATATAGACTCTGCTGGAACTTCTGGCCATCATCAAGGTGAAATGGCCGATACAAGAATGCGCAAGGTTGCACTAGAAAGAAAAATTAATATCACAAGTACTTCTAGGAAGATAACCAAGGAAGATTTTGAAAAATTTGATTTTATTATTGTAATGGATAATCGAAATTATGAAGAGGTCTCATTACTTGTAAGTACCGAAGAGGATCAACGAAAGATAGTAAAAATTGGAGATTTTTTTGATCCGAGGTACTCAAATTTTAGTGAAGTACCAGACCCGTATTATAACGAGCTAGATGGTTTCAAACTTGTGCTGGACTTATTAGAGTCAGCAAATACCAAGCTATATGACTTCTTAAAAAATAAATAGGGAGGACACCTCCTCCCCATTATTAATTTATTTTAGATTTATTGTTTGCCCAAGAGATTTTGACATTCTTCCGTGAGCACTTTGCAGTTCATCTCTCTCGGCTTCTTCTTTACAGCCTATGCACATGGTACTCGTTGGTCTTGCCATTAATCTAGTGAAGCTTATAGGCGCCCCACACTCTTCGCATTCTCCGTACTCATCAGACTCCATCAAATCAATTGTCTTGATAAGCTTCTTTAAGTAAAGGGTCTCTCTTGTAGCAAAGCGAAGTTCCGTGTGACGTAGAATATCGTCGTTAGCACTATCTACTTCGTCTCTTCCTGAATTGGTTTCACTGACCTGCTTGTGAGGCGCGTCGAAATGCAATTTGTTTTCAATTCTCTCTCTTTCTGCCAGAACTTTCTCTCTCAATTCCTTGAGCTGTTTTTTGGTAAGATGGCACTTCTTTCTTGAATTACTCATCAGTTTCTCCTTGTAAGATCTCTCCTATAAATGTGTGTAGAAAGATTAAACCAGCGTAAATTTTAATCTGCAAATGTTGTAAGATTTTATTAGGAATATCCTTGAATGGCCTTCTAGCTTTGAACAAATGTTAATTAGAATATGGTAGATGCTGTAAGAAAATGCCCTTTTGCTTGAATTCCTTTCTCGCGAAAGAGCTTTGTAGCGTGTGTAAGATTTAGTGTATCTTAAGAATATTTTAGGAGATTGATTAGAAAAAGTGAAACGTATTTTGTGCAACTAAAATGCTTTTTTTTATGATTGCTTTTAATTTTAACTAGTTAAAAATTTTTTAATTTAAAATAATTTTTAAGCTAAATCCCAGTAAGATAAAAAAGAGCATCAATCGTTTTTTGTCAGGAGAGACAGAGTTATTAAGTTTTATTCCAATAGGGGCAGTAAGCATAGAAGCGCTAACAATGAGTAGGATCAACAAGAGATTAACGTTTCCAATATAGAAGTTATTTATAAGCTTAAAAGCAAAGTTATGGCCTTGATCACCGTCCATAAAAAAGTGTGGAAGAGTACCCATAAATGTGGCCACACACATGGCAAGATTGGCATATGCCGAAATGAATTTAAATGGCAACTGCACAATATTAATTAACATGGGGGTAAAAATTATTCCTCCACCTAGGCCAGTTATAGAAGATAGTAATGATCCAGAAAATCCTGTTAGGAATATAAACTTGGGATCAGATATCATTTCTTCACTGCTAGAGTTGTGTGAACGAAGCAGCATCATTTTTAAGGCCGAGACCAAGATAGCGAATCCAAGTATTTTTTTAGTTAGATCGGGATCAATTGTATAAAGGATCTTAGTACCAGCGAGACCTGCTAGGGTACAAGAAACCATAAATTTAAAAATAATCTTTCTATTTGTGAGTAAGTGATGCTTGTAAAACCTAATGGTATTTAGGAAGGTTATAACAAAGATACTACCAAGACTTATGGGAATTGCCGTTTGAGGCTCCATCTCCGGATAGGC
>JBFKKF010000242.1:0-4184 GCA_041631355.1 Bacteriovoracaceae bacterium
AAACTGGGTCTCAAGAAAACCTGCAAACCCGTCTAGATCATTGCCATAAATAATAAAGTCATCTCTAACGGTATTATAATGGATATTGGCCTTTTGACCTAAAAGGTTAGAAATAAATAAAGAGAGATTTAGATGAGTAGGATTATGAGGAAGTTTTTTAAATAATTCTCTTTCTTTCTCCGCTTTGTAAAAGTAGCCCATAATGGGAATTTCAATTGATGGTCGTTTTAAAGCTGCATGCCCCCAAACACCTTCTTCTCCTAGACCTTCTCCGTGGTCGGAGGCATAAATAATAATCACAGGATGATTTTGGGACTTGATCTTAGTGATTAACTTTTGCATAAAATGATCAAAATAAACCACGGTATTGTCGTAGTGAATGATTCTATCTCCTTGATAATCTCCCGTTGGTTTAAACTGTTCAAATTCTTTAGGGTACCTTTTGTTATAAGGAGAGTGACTTCCCCTTTGATGAATAACAGTTAGTCCTTCCTCGTCTAAATCAATATGGTCAATAAGCTCAACGAGCTTTAAGTCATCAGCTTCATTTTCGTCCACTAAGTTTGGTTGAATATTCTCTAAGCTTTTGTATTCATCAATATATTTAGGACAAATACTATTAGAAATATATCTTAGTTGTTGTTGGGATTGAGTTGAGAAGTAACGGGTTGTACGATTACTTTTTTTAGCAAGTTTAAATAAGCAGGCATGTCCAGAGCGAATATCGTTAGCCGCATAATGGCCAAAGGTAGAGTTCATCATCATTGCCACTGAGATATCAGTTGAAACACCAGAAGAAATTCCTTGGAAATATATAAAATTACTATGGGTTTTAAGAGTGTCCAAAAAAGGAGTGGTCTTTTTTCCGTAGCCGTAGAGAGATAAATGGTTACTACTCAAGCTCTCTCCCATAATAAAAATAATATGCCCGTCAAATGGGGGAGTTGGATTAAATTGTAAGTCTATTGAGTTATGTCCAGAGGAGTCGGCAAGCAATTTACGGGGAAGAATCCTTCCAAGAAAGTATGAAAGGCTCAAGTAGACATTCATTCCAAGTGATTCCTGAGTTGATGGTTGACGTCCCCAAGTATTCCCAGTCATATATGTTCGAAGGGGGTTAAAAATAAAGTAGAAAATAAAGAGATAATGAAGTGCTGGGATAGATTTAAACTTTGTACTAAACTTTTTTTGAGTAAAGATATTTATCGCTACTGCAGGGATTATAATTATTGTCGGATAAAATAGTACTGCTATATCTTCCCGTAACGTACCTATGGCCTCACCAAATTGAGTAAACATTAGCCAAATTGCGTTTGGATAAACCGGCATGCCGTAAAACTCAATATGGCACATCTGAAAAAAGCTAAATATGAGTACCATATTAAGAGAGAAAAACTTAATCTTAGGGTTCTTGATAAAACTAAAGAGCAGAAAGAATAGGAAGGAAACGATGTATTTAGTAATGGGGACTAAGTTTGGTGAATTATTGACCCAGTGAAATATAAATTCACTTAGAGTTGTCGTGGTGAAAACTATTGTCGCAAGTAGGATATTGTACATAATGAGATAAGTTTACCAGAGAATACTTGTATGTTAAAACTGAATTGCATTGCGCCATCGATGAATAATTGCAGATGATGAGGGAAAAGGGTAAGATTAATCCCCATGAAAGTAAATAATCTTAATGTATTAGAAGAATATCTAGGGAGTCTTGATACCAGTGTTATCAGCAAAGACGAGCTTGAAATTAATCGTGATTACTTTCTATCGCTACTGAGACAACTTGAACAAAATGTAGTATCGGGGATAGTTTTATCTGATCCAGAAGCCGGAGTTGAATCTAATGTTCATCCGCTAGCGATTATTGATAAAGAACGGCTAAAAACACTTCCCATTACCCATTACAAGAGTCTTACTAATAAAGACCAATCCTTTTCAGAGTTTACATTCAGGGTAATTAAAATGCATGCGGGTCTTGGCTCTAGTGTTAAGCGAGAGCAACATTTAAGAGAATGCTCAGGCAGGACTGAGCTAGGTTCTAAAGGAACGGACTTATTTTTACAGGTAGATGGTGAGTGGAGGTCTTTGGCAGAGTTATTACTAACTCAAATTGAGATTTTACAAAATAGAGGTGAATTTCAAAAAGTTGTATTACAAAATCTTGTCAACGAAGAGACCTTTGAAATAGTGAATAGTTTGTCTCATAAGAAATCACCGATATCGGGTAAAGCTTTTGGTGAGGTGATCAATATAGCTAATAATATTTTTCAAGTTAAAATGCCAACGGTAAAGGATAGTAGCTTAACTCGTGAGCGTTTTGCCCCAGCAGGGCATGGTCTTTTAGGCTTTAATCTTTTAATGAGTATTTTTGAGAATAAAATTAATACCAATGAGATTATATCTATTGGAAATGGTGAAGATTTAAACTCGGTTGCGGACGAAAAGATTGTCTCTTGGATGATATCAGATGATATTCCCATAGTGATGATAACTACGACTAAACAGGAAAAAGATAAAAAGGGTGGGCAAATTGCATTAGTTGATAGCGAAGAGGGAGAGTACCTAACCATTGTAGAAAAAGCTCAGGCAGAAAAAGCAAATCAGTTAGAGTACTTTGAAAAGCTTGGACTTAGAGAAGGGGATCTTCCATCACTGTTTAATACCAATATTGTTGTAATAAATACTAGGGCCTTAGGGACGCTATTTAAAAGGTATTTAAGTAAACTGGACCGAGAGAAGTTACTAGGGATTCTTTCCCCGGATTTAATTAAAAATGTAAAAGTACAAGATGGAAAAGAATTTACCCAATTAGAAGGAGCTATAGGGTCAGTTTTACTCAATATTGATAAGTATTTTCGGCTGAATTATTCAATCAATTTGATTCATCTTTTAAACCTCGACGAAAAAGAGCGTGAGAATTTTTTTATTCCCATAAAAAAAATGGAAGATTTTGAAGAGATTCAAGAAAAGTATAATTTTAACCAAGACAAAAGTATATTTGAGCTCAAGGAAGGCAAATGAAAAAGATATTAGTGACAGGGGCCGCAGGGTTTATCGGGCACAGAGTTTCTGAACTATTACTAAAAGATAATATAGAAGTGGTGGGAATAGATAACTTAAATGATTATTACGATCTCGCATTAAAAAATTATAGGATCTCAACCCTTAAAGGAAATGAGAAATTTAATTTTTATCCTATCGATATCGAAAATCTATATGACTTAAAAGAGCTATTTTCTGAGCATCAGTTTGATGCAGTTATTAATTTAGCTGCAAGGGCCGGGGTTCGCTATAGTGTGGAAAACCCTGATATTTATGTTTCAACGAATGTGCAGGGTAATTTAAATTTATTAAATATGTGTAAAGAGCACGGTATCTTTAAGTATATTTTGGCCTCAACCAGCTCCCTCTATGCAGGAAAAGAGATGCCATTTGTGGAAACTCTAGATGTTAGTGAGCCAATATCACCATATGCTGCATCTAAAAAAGGTGGAGAAGTCATGTGTTATGCATATCATCACTTGTATAATATCGACGTTAGTATCGTAAGATACTTTACTGTTTACGGCCCCTTAAGTAGACCAGATATGGCCCAGTTGTGGTTTATGAAGTGGATTGATGAGGGAAAAGAGATTTTGCTAAATGGAGATGGAACCCAATCGAGAGACTTTACTTATATAGATGATATTGCAAAAGGAACCATTGCTGCTCTTAAAAAAGTTGGTTATGAAATTTTTAATTTAGGTGGAGGAAATAACCCCATTTCAATTAATCAAATGATTCAAAGTTATGAAAAATTACTTGGAAAGAAGGCCAAGGTAAAAAATCTACCATTTGATAAATCAGATATGACTAAAACTTGGGCCGATATCTCTAAAACCAAAAAACTGCTAGGGTGGGTACCTGAAACTGACTTTGAGACGGGTGTTCAAAAATGTGTTTCTCACTATAAAGAAAACCTTGAGTTTTATAAAAGCATAAGGCTTAACTAATGAATCAATGTGTATTGATTGATGATGATAAACTTATACATATGTTGTGGAAGATGGAAGCAGAAAAAGCGGCCACGGAGTTATTATCGTTTTATACAGTGGAAGAGTTTCTAACTACCTCAGACAAGTTTTCTAAAGATATTCCTATTTATATTGACTCCGACCTTGGCCATGAGGTTAAAGGGGAAATTG
>JBFKKF010000243.1:0-4144 GCA_041631355.1 Bacteriovoracaceae bacterium
AAATACCTGGTTACATCTCGAACCCAGAAGTCAAGCTCACTTGCGGCGAAGGTAGTGCTCGGGGGACTGAGTGTGAGAATAGCAAGATGCTCCCATTATATTTAAATAAAAAAGCCCTGATTCTGTCAGGGCTTTTTTGTTTAAACATGTTGGGCATCGCAGCTATTCGTAGAGCGCCGAAGCGTGAACTGACTAAATGTCAGTTCTAAGCAAGAAGCCAAGATGCTCCCATTATATTTAAAAAAAGAGGACCATTCGTGGTCCTCTTTTTTTTTGCATTCATAAGTTTGTTTTACTTTAGTCCTACTGTGCAGATGCTCCTGAACTAGTAGATGAAATATTTCGGGACTCGTTTGAAATATTATCCTTGCCAGAACTTCTATCTCCGTCAAATTTATCTTTCCAATAATCAATCGCTTGAAATACATAAAGATTGGTAAATAATTCTTCAGCATTAATCTTCAAAAGTTCTCCATACTCAGTATTATCTACGATTAAAGATGTAATATCATAGCCCATTAAGCCGGAGTTTAAGACTAAAACAGTTCTTCCTCCTGCTCTGATAATATTTCCAAGTATTTTTCCAGATTTCTTTAACTTTGTGGCTTCACCCAAGAGAACTTCATCTAGAGAATTAGGATTTTTTTTGCGCATGATTCGGTTGATTATTTTTAATGATTGCTCTTTAGAGAGCTTAATTACTTTTGAACCTTTCTTGTTAAGGTAGAGGCCTAAACTAAGAAAGGGTATAGCATGAATAGTTCTTTCTTTATGACGCTCAGTTTTGTCATTGGCCATTGTCGTTGAAATTGATATGCTTAGTAAGCAAGTTATTAAAATAAGCTTCACTCAGTTCTCCTTCTTGTGATGTTTTAAGGAGCAAGAACTATACCAAAGTCTAACCTTCTAAGTGACTGTTTTTACGATGAAATACCGTTCGTTGAGTTTAGTAATAATACGATTCTTTGAGTTTGTATAGAATTTAGACAATTCAGTAGAGATACAAGTTTTTAATGGCAGTATCTTTCATTTCTTTATTTAAAAGACTTGAGTTTTGAATTAATTCAATTGAATGTTGGATCTCGTCCTGAGTGAGCGTAAAATAACCCCTAAGTTTTTCCAATTTAATTTTTCTTTTTAGTGAATGTCCTTTACCTGGTCCATATGGTTTTAAAATTTCAATATAGTTATTTGTCCAACCATAACCCCAGCTATATGAAAGGTTAAACCAAGGGGCACCACCTAATCGTACTCCCACATACATTCCCTTACCAATGATATCTAGAGTTCTTCCACCTTTATTGGCCACACAATGAGCAAGTTTGGTGTCAGCTCTTTTTCTTTGTTCTTTGGTTCCACCTAACCAGTAGTAAATATCGTGCTCTATACAGCAATCTCTCCATTTTGGAAGTTTTCCTGGGAGTCCATCTGGAAAGCGGGAGCAAATATCGGTAGAAAACTCTGTTAATTTGGGAGTCGCAAAGGCCGAAGTGGAAACGGATATTATTAGTATGCTTAATGTGAAGAATTTCATCTTGATAAAGAAGTCCCGTCCAAACCTAATTATTTAATAATTCTGATGGGTAAGCCCCGGGCAAAATCAATTTTTGTTCTGTCATGAGTATCATAAGACATCAGTGTGAACTCATTATTGATTTTATTGTAACCGATGATTATTACTTTTTCGTCCTTTTTAAAGATAAAACTAGGTTCTCTTTCACTCTCGTTATGAAGGTATATATCAGTAAGATTCATACCAATATCTTGGTGTCCCCATAGTTTACTATGATAAGTATAGGCCAGTTTACTAAGGGATAGGTCTAGCTCAATAATTGAGTAATTATTATCAGGGTCACCAGGATGATCTAACAATTGGATTGTTATTGGAGCTGTTTGACCATAGACGATCCACGCTTTTATTTTTTCGTAAGCATACTTGATTTCCGGAGAGCCTACTTTGAAGCAGCTTTCAATATTATCACACAAAAGATTTCTGTGAGTACCAGATACCTGGTTTTTAGAGTTATCATACTCGTTGGCGAGCACATTAAGTGAACAAAGTAGCAAAAGCGTTATTAAAAATGATTTCATATAGTTATTGTATCACCGTTAACGCTCTGTGTAAAACAATAAGCTCCGTGAGTGAAATTTTTACACAGATTTTGGTAAAGTCCGCGATTTACTCTACGACTTTTTTTTGATGAAATAAGCAAAATGAATAAACAAGAATACTTAACTATTATTAAACGGTTGATTCTGGCCTTTAGCTTTTATCCGCTTATAAGATTAGCATTTTTGATCACAAACAATGATTACTTTTCTTCAATAGAATGGAGTGAGGTTTTAAAGGCTTTTCTTTATGGATTTCGTTTTGATCTATCTACAGTATTGATTGCAAATTCAATCTTTATTATTCTAAGTGTTATCCCTTTTCGTCATAAATTATACCAATTATTACTCAAGTCGGTCTTTGTCTGTTTTAATGGCGCTTTTTTGATTATTAATATTATAGACCTATAGTTCTTTGCATTCTTGGGGAAAAAGATGACCATTGATATCTTCGATATGGGAGAAGATATTAAGGATCAGTCTTTACAATTGATTTTTTATTATTGGTACCTAACGCTTCCATCAGTCCTCATATTGATTGCACTGTGGAAATTTTATCCGAAGTCTCATAATGAGAATCGGGTTCATTTAAAATTGTACAAGACGATTCCTCTGGGGCTCTTGATAATTGTACTTACTTTTATTGGAATTAGAGGTGGGCTTCAGCTGAGAAGTATAAGCCCAAAAGAAGCATTTATCTTTGATAGATATGAACTCGGAAACCTGGCCATAAATGCGGCTTATACTATGGTTCGATCTAGTGGAAAAAAAACGCTTCCGATTATAAAATATTATTCAAGTGATCAGGACGCTGTAAAGCTGATCACCAAAGCACGAGATTTTAAAAATTCAAAGCTTAATAACCCAAAAAATAATGTGTTAATTATTATCATCGAAAGTTTCTCCCAGGAGTATGTGAACCAAGGTTATGCGCCTTTTTTCTCCGAGCTTAGTAGAAAAGGACTCTATTTTGATATAAATTTTGCTAATGGCAGAAGATCCCTGGAAGCATTACCATCGATTCTAGCTGGGATCCCCTCATTGGTTGGAAAACCAATTTATCAATCTCAATATCAGTCCAATAAATTTTACGGACTTCCTCAAATACTAAAAGATCAGGGGTACTCAACTTATTTTTTTCATGGGGGCAAGCGTGGGACTATGGATTTTGATGCCTATACAAGATCAATAGGTGTAGATCATTATTATGGCCTGGAAGATTACCCCAATCAATCTCATTTTGATGGGCACTGGGGAGTTTTTGATCACCATTACCTGAACTATGTGGGAGAAAGTCTAAATAAAGTGCAAAAGCCCTTTGTGAGTACAGTATTTACCCTGAGTTCGCATCAGCCATATAGTATTCCTAAGGAACTTAAAGGTAGGTTTCCTAAGGGGGATTTAGAGATTCATGAAAGTATTGGCTATGTAGATTATGCTTTAAAAGAGTTTTTCAAAAAGATTGAAAATGAAAGTTGGTTCAAGGACACCTTGTTTGTTATTACAGCAGATCATACGCAGAAGTTAGTAACTAAAGATTTTCAAAATAACATTGGAAGATACCGTGTACCACTTTTATTTTATCATCCTTCCCAGAACTTTAACTCTTACCCATCTCAGAAGATTACCCAACATGTAGATATTATGCCATCCATATTAGACTTCCTTGGAGTCGAAACAAATAAAAAGTTATTATTTGGAACAAGTGTATTTAGCGATGACAGGGGAAGGATGCTAAATTTTATTTCTGGAAACTATTTATATATCAATTATCCGAATTATATTGAATTCAACGGTGAGGAAGCTAAAACTTATAAATTGGATGAGTCCTATACTGATTATGCTCCGCACATGAATTCAGAAGGCCTAGACGAGCTTAAGGCCTATATCCAGCTTATGAATAATGGACTTAAGCATAATAATATCTATCAGTTATCTAATGACGCGCAGGCTAAGTAAAGCGCATAAAACTTGTCAGTTTTAGTCAGCAAAGATACCATTGCATGGCCTTAGTTCAATTATTTCAAAGAAGGAT
>JBFKKF010000244.1:0-4068 GCA_041631355.1 Bacteriovoracaceae bacterium
CCAATCCTATCAATATAGCACCTAATTGAAAGGCATACTGCTCTGTTGCGTCAGGAGCAAATATTCCATCGATAACATTTTTAACAAAGTATGCTTGGTAGGCCTTAATCCCAGCAATAGGAAGTGCGCAAACTGTTGAAAAAATTGCAAGTTTTATATATGGCCTAATGAAAGGATACATTTGTCTTAGTAATTGAAACATTTGCCAATATTATAACGTTAAATGAGTGATGGAAAGATTTTGAGCGAGTATTTCTTTAGTGAAGAAGCGGAGCGCAAGAAAGGCTCCGCTCAATGTATTTTCTTATGCAGATTTTTTAAATAATTCTTCTGATTCTTCTTCCAGTATTTTAAATAGAATTCTTCTGATTTTTGCCCTTGCAAATAACTCAAAATCCTCATCAATTTCCTGATCAAGAAGATCTTTTAGTAACGAATCGCAAATTTCCTTTGCTTTGCCTCTAACTTCAGAAAGCTGTGGTACATACTCTGCAGCCCCCTCTAGCATTGTTTCAGCAATAAAACTATAAACAGCAGTCCATTCCTGATTTAACTCATCTGTCCACTCCTCACCAAAGAAGTGAGCGAAAGTTTTTAAAAGTGATGCACCAACCCATTCATAATGCTCTGGCTTAGTTCCGTAGGGAACGTGACGCTTGCCCATATCTTTTAAATAAGGAACCAATTTATCTGGTTGATCTACATGATCAACGGCGTAAACAAGCGCACCAATAAGTGCCTTCTTTTGCCTTTTCATATCCACTTCCTCAAATAACGCTGCTGAGGCCGGATAATCTGCCCATAAAAACTCATAAAATTTGTCCGCAACCTTATCTGCGATTGGTTTTGCTTGTTCAAAGGACGAACGAATTAATTCGACATTTAATGACATAATCTGCTCCTTAATGTTAGACTTCTCTTATGCTTTTCGGCATAAGAAAGATTTTTATAAGGAAAATAAGGAAATAATTATCAAGTCCCATAAAGCCATTTTTTTTGACCGAGATGATACGCTTTTGCACGACTCACACTATATGTATCGGCCAGAACAACTTGAATTTATTGAAGATGTTTTTGATATTTTAAAGCAGTTACAAAATAAGGATTATTTACTCTTTATTGTAACCAATCAGTCTGGTATTGGGCGTGGCTACTTCTCAGAAGAACAAATGCATGAGTTTCATGGGCATATGCTGAAGCAATTAGATCAAAAGGGAATAAAAATTCAAGAAATTGCATTCTGCCCCCACTCACCCGATGACAAATGTAATTGCCGAAAACCTTCCCCGAAACTTATTAATGAGCTTTGTAATAAATATGATATCGATAAATCCCAAAGCTATATGGTTGGAGATCGAGATAGTGATATTGAAGCCGGAAAAAATGCTGGAGTTCACACCTTTAAAGTTTCAAGTGAAAACTCTTTGCAAAACCTACTAGATCTTTTGTAATAAGCTCCAGGTTTTAAAAGACTCCTGCATAAAACCATATTGATAATTTATATAATTAAATTCCGCAGCGGTTAAACCACGCGTTATTTCAGGTAGCTTAAAATACTCTTTATAAGGAAGCCTGTAAACGAAACTCAAAGACCCTCTTAACTTTACAGAGTTTTGGTATTCCTCTCTCAGAAGTTGATTATCACTTAAAAAATGATCTTTATTAGAAGCACAGTCGTGACAAACAAAGCCTCCATTTTTAGCATCAAATAGACAAAGTTCATTTTGCTTCATATCTTTTTGGCAAAAGAGACAATTTGTCGTATCCACCATAATCCCTTGATGCACAATAATTTTTCCTAAAAAAATAAATAAATGATTATAAATATGAAAGTCATTGTTTGCAATGGACTTATCCAGGAAGAAAAGAGCGTTGCTTAAAATATTAAATAATCCCTCATGCTCCGAGTACAAATCATCTTCGAACTCCTCAACTGCAAGCTTTGACGTGAGCTCTAAGTAAAAGCTTACTAAGCAAAAGGCATTATAATTTAACCTAATATTTTCTGAATTCCAGATCAGTTTACTTTCTTTAACAATCTTTATATCTGTTTCTAATTTCTTTTTCCTCGAGTTAAGCTCACAAGAAAGCATATTTCCAAGTTCTATAAATGAGCCCTTTTGGGATTTTCCACCACCTCGTCCACCATAGAAGTATAAATTCATCACCTTACCAGAACGAAGTAATAACTTCGTAATGATATCCCTTTCTTTATAAAATGTTTTGTGAATGATTATCCCTTCAACTTTCATAAAAACAATATATTAACTTATTCACTTTATTACTAAGCCTTTTTAGTAATAAATGATAAATTCCTTTTAAAATTTGGCCCTTAGCAAAGTATTGACTACTCATGGTATGTATCTCGAAACACTCTCCTGCACGACCTCCACGCCCAACCATTTGTAAATAATAATCCAAGTTTTCAACATTATAAGTGAAAACAATCCTGGCGATATTGGGAAGGTTAACTCCATGACTCACGACACTTGTGGCCACTATAAAGTCGAGTTGATCTAAACTTCGTAACTTCAAAACAAAATCTGAAGCCTCACCTCCCACACAATCTAATACTGTATACCCCATAGATCGCAAGAGGCTCGAGCGTTCCTTAACCTCATTTCGATACTGACAAAAAATTAAAGAGACCCCCTCACTATTTCCAAACTTAATCTCGTCTTCCATCCATTGCTTAATTCTACAGGGATAGTAAAACACTCTTGCTGGATAATTCTTAAGACACTGATTGCCCATATCAATGTGATAAATATTAGAATAATTCGTTTCCAACTCTAATGTTAGCCTGCTTTTTAATTCCTCACTTAAAGTTGCAGTTAAAAAAACAATAGGATGGCCATAAGAAGTTATTTCAAAGTATAACTCATTCATCCGCTCTCTAAAGCTATCTCCCCAATAGTAGAACAGGTGAAACTCGTCTAAGATGAAGATGTAGTCACTTAGATCTGTTCCTAATATCAGCTCAGGTGTTGTTAAAAGCAGTTTGTGGGGTTTTATATTTATCAATTCTAAATCTTTTTTGGAGCGAAGATTTAGGCTTAAAACCCCCATTTGTTGAGCACTCACAAATACCTCATCGCAAAGGGCCCTCAATGGAAAAACAAAACATACCCTCACGTCCATTTCTTGAATGGCCTTTAAAAATTTATAAGTCTTCCCCCACCCAGGAGGGGCTGTTATAATTAAAGCATCTTCAAAGCCGATTGATCTTAGTATTTCCTTCACAATTGTATTCTGTGCAAAGTTAAAAGAAATTTCCTCTTCTGCAAGTCCCTATTATCAGGGCAACTAACGCTTTGAATAAGTACAAAATTTCCTCAACTAATGACAATTTGATATAATTGAAGTACTTGGTAATAAAAAAAGGCATTAGAATGATAAACAAAATTGAAAAAATATTAGACGAACAAATTAGACCTGCTCTTGCTAGCCACGGTGGAGATATTGAAGTTATTGACTTTGATAATAATAAATTGTTTGTAAAGCTTCACGGCGGATGCCAGGGCTGCTCATCTTCTAAAGCGACTTTGAAAGATGGAATTGAAAGACTACTAAAAAGTAAATACCCCGAAATTATCGAAGAAGTTGTTGATTTAACTGATCACGCTGCTGGCGATAGTCCGTTTATGTAATTAGTCGCGCACTCATATCCATCCTGGCCCTAATAGATTTCACACGCTCAATATCCAAATTACATATGGCATAGCCTTCCTGTTCACCGCAGTCTGCAATAATTTCTCCCCAAGGATCTACCACCATAGAATGGCCATAAGTTATAATTTTATCATTATGTTTGCCCCACTGCCCACTGGCCACCACATAGGATTGATTTTCAATGGCCCGGGCCCGCAGTAAAGTCTCCCAATGGGCCCTACCAGTTGGAACAGTAAATGCAGAGGAAATACTCATTACATTTACACCACGTTTAAAATACTCTCTATAAATTTCAGGAAAGCGAAGATCAAAACATATACTTAGTCCAAGCTTAAACTCTTCTATTTCAATGCATTTTAGCTCACTTCCGGGTGAATAAATCTTTGCCTCATCAAG
>JBFKKF010000245.1:0-4026 GCA_041631355.1 Bacteriovoracaceae bacterium
ACCTGAAAAAGTGACTGTTACAATTAAAGATAGAAAAATTGAAGTAAAAGGACCTAACGGTCAGCTTGATTTAACACATCATGAAGGTGTTAATGTTGAGCAGAAAGAAAATGAGATTGTTGTTACACCTGCAAATGACTCTAATAAAAGTAGAGCTCTTTGGGGATTAACGAGAACACTTGTTGATAATATGATGGTTGGGGTAACAACTGGCTTTACAAAAACCTTATTATTTACAGGGGTTGGTTATAAAGCAGCTGTTTCAGGAAATAAAATTACACTAAACCTTGGATACTCACATCCTATTGATTACGATCTTCCAGAGGGGATTAGTGCTAAAGTTAATAAAAATGAAATTGTACTTTCGGGTGCAAATAAAGAACTTGTTGGTTTTGCCGCTGCTAAGATTAGATCATTCAGAAGTCCTGAGCCTTACAAAGGTAAAGGTGTTAGATACTCTGATGAAGTAATCATTAGAAAAGCAGGTAAAACTGGTGGGAAAAAATAATTAGGTGACATTATGAGAAAATCATTAAGAACGATAAAAAACCCATCGAAAGCAAAAGAAGCAAGAAGAAAGCTTTCGATCAGAAAAAAGATTGTTGGCTCAGATGAGAGACCTCGAATCTGTGCAACCAAAACAAACTCGAACATTTTTGTTCAAGTAGTTAATGATGCTACAAGCACAACACTATTCTCTGTCCAAACTTTTGGAAAGAACGCAGTTGGAAAAGGTTCCAATGTTGAAAGTGCAAAGAGCGTTGGAGTAGCAGTTGCTAAAAAATTAACAGAAAAGAATATCACAAAAGCGGTTTTTGATAGAAATGGAAAGAAGTACACTGGAGTTATTGCAACTTTGGCTGATTCTATCAGAGAAGGCGGAGTTCAAATCTAATAGGGGAAAATGAATGACTACTGAAAATAACTCAGAAAATAAAAAAGAAGTTTCTGAAAAAGCAAAGAAGCCAGCAAGAGCGCCTAGGGCTAAAAAAGCAGCTGATAACACAACAACACCAGACTACGAGGAAAGAGTTGTTGCGGTTAACAGAGTAGCTAAGGTTGTTAAAGGGGGGAGAAGATTTTCATTCTCAGCTCTAGTAATTGTTGGTGATCAAAAAGGTAAAGTAGGATACGGACTTGGTAAAGCTAAAGAAGTTCCAGATGCAATAAGAAAAGCTAGTCAAGAAGCAGCTAAAAAAATGGTTCAAATTCCTGTAGAGAATGGAACTATTCCTCATGAAACTCTTGGTGAGTTTGATGCTGGTAAAATCCTTTTTAAGCCTGCAGCGGAAGGTACAGGGGTTAAGGCCGCAGGTGCTTGTCGTACGATCTTGGAGTTAGCTGGTATTAAAAATGTTTTAACTAAGTCTCTTAGAGGAAGTAATCCACACAATGTCGTTAAGGCTACTTTTACTGCACTTAAGCAATTAAGATCTGTAGAACAAGTTGCTAATGCGAGAGGTGTTGATGCTAAATCTCTTAGAATTAGTAGTGTTAAATAATTTGGAGTAAAAGATGAGTACTATAACTGTTAGACTTAAAAAAAGTACAATTACTTGCACTGACAAGATGAAAGCTAATGTTAGAGGATTAGGTTTGAGAAAAGTTGGTTCAGTAAGAACATTAGAAAATACACCTTGCGTAAGAGGGATGATTAAAAAAGTTATCCACTTGGTTGAGGTTGTTGAGGAAAAGTAAATCTTATAAATTATAGAGGTTAATATGCTTACATTAAATAATTTAAAAAGCCCGAAAGCGACTAGAAATACAAAAAGAATTGGTCGTGGACAAGGATCTGGGTGGGGAACTCAGGCTGGTAAAGGTCACAAAGGTCAAAAGGCAAGATCTGGTGGTGGTGTTATGTTAGGTTTCGAAGGTGGGCAAATGCCTATCTATAGAAGACTACCTAAGCGAGGATTCTCAAATGCTCCATTTAAGACTGAATATGCTATTGTTACACTTGATCAAGTAGCTGCTAAATTTGAATCCGGTGAGGTGACAAGAGAGGCATTAGTTGAAAAAGGATTATTGAGCGGAAGAAATAAGTCACTTCCAATTAAAATCTTAAATGGTGGAGAGTATAACAAAGCACTTACATTTGTTAATATTGATAAATTTTCTAAGTCAGCGCTAGAGTTAGTTGAAAAAGCTGGCGGAAAAATAGAGAAGAGAGAAGCTAAGTAATGTCTGGAGCACAGGGGAAGCTCGAAGAGCTACAGAAGAGAGTACTGTTTACATTGTTGTTGTTGGGGGTTTTTCGTGTTGCCACTCAGGTACCAACGCCAGGTATCGATAGTGCGGCTCTAACTTCATTCTTTTCAAACATGCAAGGATCAATGTTTGGTATTTTTAATAACTTCACGGGTGGAGCGCTGGAGAGGTTCTCGGTTCTTGCTCTTGGAATTATGCCATACATTACATCTTCGATTATCTTTAGTCTCTTAACGGTGTCATTTCCAGCTTTGGAAGAAATTCGAAAAGAGCAAGATGGACATAAAAAAATTCAACAGTGGACAAGGTATGCAACAGTTATACTTTGTGCAATTCAAGGATTTGGACTTGCTGTTGGGTTAGAAAGTATTAAAAGCCCAAGTGGCCTTCCAATTGTTCTTGAGCCAGGTCTAGGCTTCAGAGCTTTAACGGTGATTACTCTTACTGCAGGAACAATGTTTGTTATGTGGTTAGGGGAGCAAATTACAGAAAGAGGGATTGGAAATGGTATCTCTTTGATCATCTTTGCTGGTATTGCAGCCGGAATTCCTGGTGGGATTAAAGATACAATTAACTTATTTAATAGTGGCGAGCTATCAGGGTTGAATCTACTTCTAGTGGGTGGAATTATGGTGGCTGCATTTTGGATCATTATTTATACAGAGAAGG
The DNA here is from genome assembly GCA_041631355.1 of Bacteriovoracaceae bacterium. Classification (GTDB taxonomy): domain Bacteria; phylum Bdellovibrionota; class Bacteriovoracia; order Bacteriovoracales; family Bacteriovoracaceae. The sequence continues at coordinate 2,881 of JBFKKF010000245.1, forward strand.
CATTTAGAAAAGTTCCTGTTCAGTACGCAAAAAGAGTTGTTAATAATAGAGTGTACGGCGGACAAGCATCTCACTTGCCAATTAAAGTAAATATCTCAGGTGTTATGCCCCCGATTTTTGCTTCTGCATTATTGGGATTTCCAACTACAATTTCAACATTTGTTCCTGAGGGGAGTCCGTTGAAAATGTATGTGGATACTATTCAAAACTCTCTTTATCCTGGGAAACTTTTGTACAATATTGTATTCGTAGCATTTATTGTCTTCTTTTGTTACTTTTATGCACAAATTCAATTCAAGACTGAAGATATTTCTGAGTCATTAAAAAAGAATGGTGGATTTATTCCTGGAATTAGACCAGGGGCCAAGACAGCAGAGTTTCTGGATATGATTGTTTCCCGTTTAACTTTGGTTGGAAGTATATATATATCTGCAATTTGTTTGATGCCAGCAATTTTATTTAATGTGGCTAAGGTTCCATTTTATTTTGGTGGTACATCATTACTAATTCTTGTGGGTGTTGCGATTGATACTATGGCCCAAGCAGAAAGCTTTATGATCTCCCAGAGGTATGACACTCAATACAAATCCCGCGGTAAATACAACGGGGCAGGGAAAAGATTTTAATGAAAAATTTGATACTTTTAGGTGCACCTGGGTCTGGAAAAGGCACTCAGTCAGCGAAGCTTGTTGAGTCCAAAGGTTACAGACACGTATCTACCGGGAACCTATTGCGAGATGAAATTGCAAAAGAATCAGATTTAGGCTTGAAAGTTAAGTCTGTGATGGAGTCTGGTCAGTTGGTTTCTGACGAGCTAGTTGCAGAGCTTTTGAAAGCAAACCTGGATCTTGCAAATTCGTCTTATATTTTTGATGGATATCCTAGAAATCTAGAACAAGCTAAGACCCTAAGCTCGATTCTAGGGGATGTTCCTTCAGTCGCCATTTACTTCAAGCTTGATACTGAGAAATTAGTAGAGAGAATTGTAAACAGGCGTGTAACTAAGGATGGAAAGTACATTTACAACTTGGTGACCAATCCTCCTCAAAAGAGTGGTGTGTGCGATGTGACTGGTGAACCTCTAATTCAAAGAGATGATGATAAAGAGGAAGTTGTGAGAAAGAGAATGGAAGTATTTGAAAATAC
>JBFKKF010000246.1:0-4009 GCA_041631355.1 Bacteriovoracaceae bacterium
AATGAGTTTATTGCCCTTTTTTATAAAGCCACCAGCATGCCAATGACGACTTTTGTTATTAAGAGAATAGCGTTCGAACGTCTCATTTTTTAAATCATAAATAAAAAGGTCTGCTGTATTTCTCCATTGGTCTCCGCCCGTAAAATAGAGCTTATCTTTGGTTTTATAGACACTTTGAAAATGGTTATGGATTCCAAAATAATTAAACGGAGAAAGTGAGTATGAGTCTTTAAGTTGTTCTTTAAAATTTAATTTGATCTGATTTTTAAACTCTAGTTTTTTTAAGCGCTCCAGAAAATTAGGAACACAATCCTGAGCTAAACTTGCTTGTATAAAGAGTAAAGTAAAGAGTAATTTAAGCATGCTTTATTTAAAGAGATTCAAGAATTTTTGACAAGTCTTAATCGGGCTTTTTGCGCATTGTTATAACAAACTCTCGCCAAAAAATATCCTAAGTGGTACTAATATCGTCTCAACTAGCGGAGGATTGGCCGAGTGGTCGAAGGCGCACGCTTGGAAAGCGTGTAAGGGGGCAACTCCTTCGAGGGTTCGAATCCCTTGTCCTCCGCCATTTCTTAAATAGAAGTCTTAATTTAAAAATACATTAATTAAATTGAGAGCCTGATCTCGGTAGTTGTCAGTTTCAGTGAGAATATTATGCATAGACCCTTTGACTGTTGCTAGAGTGCAAAGCTTAGTTTGCTGACATAACTGAGAACTTCCCCTTGGGTCCACGACAAGTTCATTACCTGCTTGTAGAATGAGAAAAGGAGTCTTCATTTTGTTCACATTTCTCTCTCTTCGCATATATAGGTTTGCTTTAATGGCTTCTTGAACCCACTTAAATGTGGCAGAACCAATGCGCGTTCTATTGTCCACTTTGTATAAATATTCTCTCCAGTTAAATCGAACCCTAGAGCTAGTAACATCACTATTTTCAAATTTTGGGTTTGGATTAGCATCGCGGCCACCTGGAACATATTGAGTACAGCCGTTTTTTCTTAAGGGTGAGCAAACAGCATATGTTTTAAGTAAAGTTGGTATCTCCCCTTCATCAAGTTTTATTTTTAGCATGGGTGAAACTAAGATTGCTTTGTCAAAATCATTGGGATGAGTGTGTAAATAATCTGTTGCAATAGCACCGCCCATAGAGTGACCAATTAAATACATTTTGCGCCCGTGAGTTTCTTTATAAGCGATCTCTCTTAGAGTTTTTAAATCCTGGGTATAATAGGAAAACTTTTTTACGTAACCTTTATCTCTGTTTTTTAATTCTCGGTCAGAAAAACCCTGTCCTCGATGGGAAGTTATATAGATAGGAGAAAAACCAAGTTGATATAAATCATACGCAACTTCGAGATATTTTAAACTGGCTTCATTTCTTCCAACAGCAATGATTAAAACTCCCCTTTCACCATTTGAGTTGCCGTATTTAAGGTAGTCCACTTTATGGTTATTTACTCCCCTATAATACTTTAGCTCGAAATTATTTTGAGTGGTGTGCTCTTGATAAATGATGCTGAAGTTATGCTCGCTAACAGCGAAAGCATTTGTTGTTATAATGGCCAGAAATAAAATTGGTTTTGTCATGCTTTTTAGATATCAAAGTAAGCAACTGTTAGGCAAATGGACAGTGCATGATAATTTGTGAGTTTGAGGGTGCTAAGAGTCTAATATTACATAGTAAAGTTGGCATTTAGTTTGCTCTTTTAATAGCAAATTTATGAAAGGAAAAACTATGAAATTTGTGATCATTTTATCAATGCTATTTTCTGCAACGATTCTTGCAGGTGAAAAGACACCTCTAGAGGATATAACAGAAGGAACCGTGGTTGCAGCAGGAAGTGTCGTAGGAATTGGTGTCATGGCAATACCGATAATATGGCCTGCAGAGATCGCTATTGGAGTACCGTTAGCACTGGCAGGTACTGCTGGATACGGTGTAGGAAAAGTCATTAGAGGTGTTGATAAAGGTGTGGGCAAATTACTAGGAGAAGACGAAGGCTATCTGACTAAGGGCGTGAGTTATCTTGGTGAGAAATCTGGAGTTTTTCCAGCGGTTCATAACGCATTGAGAGATGGTGGCAAGGAAAACGACAAAGTTGTTGGTCAAACATATATCTACTTAGATGGCATTTCCTCGGCCACAGTGACGCAATAAGTATCTCCCCTATAAGTTTATGAGAAAGACTTTACAGAGGACTAAATTTACGTTTATTATGCACTCGGCAGTTTGCGATTATGATGCTAGGAACTCCGCCAGGCCCGGAAGGGAGCAACGGTACTAGTATTCATCTTGTGCAGGCTGCCGCTTTAATAACTTTCTTTTTCTTACATCCCCTACACGACTACTTTTATTCCCCATTGCGAATTGACAATGGAAGCCCTCTTTATTAATTTGGCCCTAACTTTTTAAAGATTGAGAGAGAGAATTTGAGTTATCAGGTATTGGCCCGAAAATGGCGACCCAGAAAATTTTCTGAAGTTGTTGGACAACAACATATCGTTAGAACCTTAACGAATTCTATTAGTGCAAATAAAATTGCTCATGCCTATTTGCTTACAGGGACAAGAGGTATAGGAAAAACGACGATTGCAAGAATATTTGCAAAGGGAATTCGTTGTGAAAATTTATCGCCAGAGGGAGAACCCTGCCTCACCTGCTCTTCTTGTTTAGATATTAATGCTGGAAATTCACTGGACTATATTGAAATTGACGGTGCCTCAAATAATAGTGTTGATGATATTAGAGACTTAATTGAAAATGTTCAGTACTTACCTACTCGTGGAAAGTATAAGGTTTATGTTATTGATGAAGTTCATATGTTATCAGTAAGTGCCTTTAATGCCCTATTGAAAACATTAGAGGAACCACCGGCTCATGTCGTTTTTATATTTGCGACTACTGACCCACAAAAACTATTAGGGACAGTTCTTTCTCGTTGTCAGCGATTTGATTTTAAGAATGCAACGATTGCAGACCTTGAGAAGCAGTTGAAGTATGTTGCAAACGAAGAAGATATAAAATTTGAAAGTGAAAATTTAATTTCGCAAGTCGCCTATCATGCAAAAGGATCTTTTAGGGACGCATTATCCCTACTCGACCAAATTATAAACTTATCCTCTGGTGGAGTGATTACTGAGTCAGACTTATATTCTTCATTAGGTATGGCGGAGACAAAATATCTAAATAAATTAATTCAAGCATTATTGCTAAAAGATAGAGCAAGCGTTTTATCTGTTTACAAAGAAGTTTTATCACAAAATATTGACTTAAAAATTTTTGTAAAACAGATACTAGATAAAGTTTATGATTTAATTACCCATATAAATGACAAAGGTGAGTTACAGAGTTCTGATTTAGCGTCAGAAGTTTTAGCCGAAGTGAGTTTAGTTGAGCTAATGTGGCTGTACGAAGCGTTGTCTAAGGATTTTGAGTGGGCTTTAAAGTCACTTGATCCAGAGAAAGCATGTGGATTTGTTTTAGCAAAGTCAGCTTTGAGAGAGTTGGTTTTAAAGGGCATTGAGACAAAGGTCCAATTAAAAAAAAACTCTGAAATAAAATCGAAGCCAGAAGGAAAAAACCAAGACGTAATACCAGGAAATAGAGAGGAAGTGGCCGAAGCAGTTGTGGAAGAGCCTATAGAGACGGTAGAGGTAGAGAATATCGTTCATGATTTGAGCTGGGATTCCTTTATGAATCAGCTATCTAAATCAAGTAAGTCATTAATGGTAAATTTAGAGCGTGGAAATTTATTGAATAAAGAAGACTTTGGAAAAGCTGGAAAAGAGTTGGTCTTGAAGTTTTCGGAAGAATGTAAAATTTTCTACGACTATTTAATGGAACCTGAACATTATAGGTTCTTACGAGATGAAGTCGCAAAATTTGCGAGGCTTGAATTTGAAGAGTCGAGCTTGATTCGTGATATTGTCTCTAATTTTTTTAAGTCTTTTGTCGTAAGAAAAATAATCAGATCCCTTACAAAAGTCACACATGGTATTTAGCATC
>JBFKKF010000247.1:0-4004 GCA_041631355.1 Bacteriovoracaceae bacterium
CTAGGGTTACAAATCCATTAGGTATGGCCATCTGGGATCTGATTACGATTGAAATTTTTTTAGGAGAAACATTATATTTTTTTGATACAATGGGACGATAATAATCAAGAAGTTTAAGAATATAGTCAGCTTTCTTTTTCAAGTAGTCAGGATAAATTATTTCAAAATACTGATTTTCAATTTTTTTCCAATTAGTATCAGGACGTCCTTGAGAAAGGTTGATAAAGTCTTGAGCGTAAGCATTAGCCGAGATAAGTATTAATAGTGGCAAGATAAAGCGCATATATAATTTTCCTAAGTGAATGTGGAATTTAATTTTTGACTATATTACTTCAAAACTAATGAGTTTGGGAAGAATCACTAACAAATTCTGTCATTGGATTAAATAATATTGCATTATGAATAAATAATAGATTCAATATATATATACATTGATTAAAACATCAGGGAGGATGGATGAAAAATATTGCAATGATTGCAGCAATGATCAGTTCTTCGGCGTTTGGAGCCGAGTATATCGTAAAGCTCAAAGACAACACTAAAGCATTATCTAGCATAAAGGGAGCGAAGGTTTTAAGAGAACTAGATACTTCATTTGGTAGCTTTACTGTGATTGAATCAGATGACTCAGGTATTATTGAGAGATCAAATCTACATTCCAATATTGAATACATTGAGCCGAACTTTAAATATATGGCCTTTAACGCACCCTCGGATGATAAATTTAAAAAGCAATGGGGTCTACATAACGATGGTAAAAACTCTGGTAGTTGGTGGTCTCGGGGAGTGGCCGGTGTAGATATCAGTGCTGTTAAGGCCTGGGGAGTAACTAAAGGAATTAGTGAAGTTAAAATCGCAGTAATCGATACTGGTGTGGATTACACTCATGAAGATCTTAAAAATAATATCATGGTTAACGATCTTGAACTACATGGTCAAGCGGGTGTTGATGATGATGGTAATGGATATGTGGATGATATTTATGGTTATGATTTTGCTAATGATGATGCAGACCCGATGGATGGGCATGGCCACGGAACTCATTGTGCAGGAGTTATTGGAGCTGAACATAATGGCCGCGGTATTGTAGGTGTGATGGCCAATGTGAAAATTCTTCCAATTAAATTTTTGACTGATAAAGGTGGTGGGACTTTAGAAGCAGCTCTAAAATCTATAAATTATGCAATTGATAGAGGTGTTCATGTTATGAGTAATTCTTGGGGAGGTGGAGGCTTTTCTAAGGCACTCCTAGCGGGAATCAAGATGGCAAAAGCAAAGGGTATTATTTTTACTGCTGCTGCTGGTAATTCCAGAAATAATAATGATACTTCTCCTTCTTACCCAGCTTCATATGAAGAAGAAAATATTATTTCTATTGGCGCTCTAGATGGAAAAGGTGGACCAGCAAGCTTTTCTAATTATGGAAAAGAAAGTGTTCATGTTTTTGCACCAGGTGTTGATATTCTATCTACGGTTCCAAATAATAAGTACAAAGAGATGACAGGTACATCAATGGCGTGTCCGCATGTTTCAGGTGTGGTAGGACTTCTTCTCTCTCATAGTCCAAATCTAGATTATAATGAAGTAAAGCAAAGATTAATGAGTACTGCAATCAAGACTCCAGAGCTAGATAATTATACTGCCTCTGGGTATGTTGATGCCTATGAAGCTCTAATGTATTAGATTTATTGATAAAATATAAATGAGGGAGGCATGGCTTCCCTCTTTTTTTGTCTAAATTCGTAAATGACATCTCGTATTAATCGTGCTATCTTCCATCAATTCAAGGGAGAGACATATGTACATAATCTTTATTTTAGCTATATTATTTGGCCATAATACTCACGCTGAGACTAGTTTTGGTTCAGAAGGTATTAATATTCCTGTTCAAGGGGTGAAGTTTGATAAAAGACTTTTAGATCCTCGCTACGATTTTGAAGGAATAGCGAAGCTATCAAATTGCTCAGGAGCCGTGGTTCAATTTGATGGTCAGCCTGATTCGGACAAGGCATATGTTTTAACTAATGGGCATTGTATTCAAAAAAGAGGTGGATATTTACAACCAGGAGAAGTTGTTACTAATCTTCCATTTGTCCGTTCAGTTGGGATTTACAATAATGAAAACAAGTTAATTGTAGTGAAGTCTGAAACTTTAATCTATGCCACGATGACTAAGACAGATTCAGCAATATATCGTCTAGAAAAAAGCTATGATGAGCTATTAGATATGGGTATTGAATCCTATATATTATCCGATAGTAGGCCTCAGTTAGGTACGGCCATTGAAATAGTTTCCGGTTATTGGGATAGAGGTTATACTTGCTATATAGATGCCTTTGTACCATTTCTACTAGAAGGTGGTTGGAGTTTTACGGATTCAATCCGCTATAGTTCATCTGGGTGTGATACTATTGGAGGGACCTCTGGTTCTCCAATTATCGAAGCAGGGACGAGAATAGTTATCGGTGTGAATAATACCGGTAATAAAAACGGAGGGCGATGTACTCTTAATAATCCTTGTGAAAGGGATGAAATGGGAGAGATAACTGTTTATAAAAGATCTTACGGACAGCAAACTTATGAGTTTTATAGCTGCTTAACTGAGCAGTTTGAAATTGATACAAAATTAGAAGGTTGTTTATTACCTAAATAGTTGAGGGTTTTCGTGGAACAGTTTATTTTACAAATTATAAGAAATTTAGAAACCAATGGTTTTCCAGGTAAAAAGGTTAGTCTTCCCACCGAGAAAATGTATGAGATTGCAGATCAAAAAAACTTAAGTTTAAACTCCGTTTTAGAAGAAATGAGAAGTAATCACCAGATTGATTTTGAAATATCTACGGAGAGAATCATATTTGAAAAAATGGCAGTTAATCAGTTCACTAATAATGATTTTGATCTTTCTGGTATCAGTCCCGATATGATGGCAAAGGCGCAGGAGATGATGAAAGGAATGGATCCCGAAAAACTCTCTCAGATACAGGATCAGGTGATGTCTATGTCTCCTGAACAAAGGCAGAGCTTACTCGATAAGGCCAAAAATATGGGAATTTTCTAAGTATATGGCAGGCGGTGGAGTACGAGTTATTGTATCTGCAATACTTGGTAATGGATTTATTACCGGTATAAAATTTCTGGCATGGGTTTTTTCTTCCTCTCCGTCTATGCTTGCTGAAGCTATCCATTCTCTCGCCGATACCTTTAATCAGATTTTACTTCTCGTTGGAATAAAGCAAAGTAGGAAACGGGCATCTAAGTATTATCCTCGAGGACATGGCGGACAAACATATTTGTGGAATCTTATTTCTGCAGTAGGGATTTTCTTTTTAGGCTTTGGGGTTACCTTTGTTCATGCAATAGAAGGCTTAATGCATGGCAATTTTGAACCAACTGAACTTAGCTATCTAAGTCTTGGAGTTTTAGTTGTCTCGCTTGTCATTGAAGCTGGTGTGCTTGTACAAGCTTATAAGGAGTTTAATTTAAAGAGAGGCGATCTTTCATATTTAGAGTTTTATCATGAAAATGATGACCCTTCTTTGCTAGCAGTTCTTCTTGAAGATGGTGTCGCGGTGTTGGGGGTTTTACTCGCACTGCTAGGTATTTTATTGGGTTATTACTTAAAGTCTTCCTTATTTGACGTGATTGCCTCTTTGGTTATTTCATTATTATTGGCCTTTATGGCAGTGGCCTTGGCATTTATTAATGGAAAATTGCTCGTCGGTAAAAGTCTATCTGCTGGTAAACAAGATGAAATAGTAAAGTATATAAACTCTCTTGCGGAGATTGCCCATATTGAAAGAATAGAAACTCTTGTGATTGGGCCAAATAAAATTCGACTTAGTCTAGAGGCAGAACTAGATACTCATAATATTATTGATATGAATCTGATTCAGCTTGAATCCAAGAAAATTTCCCAGGGAGAAAGTGCTGTGAAGGCACTTCTTAAAAACTCTGATCGAGCAATGAGATTAACTGGAAAAACTATTAACGATCTAGAGCTTAAA
>JBFKKF010000248.1:0-3985 GCA_041631355.1 Bacteriovoracaceae bacterium
AAAAAAGAGGCCCAATAAGGGCCCCTAGAATATTGGAAAATTTGATCTCGATTACTTTGAGTGTTTTGCTAGGTAGCTAGCATCACCATCAGCTGTTGGTGTCATGGCTTCCTCTCCCTTTTTCCAGTTTGCAGGACAAACTTCACCATGCTCCTCTGTATACTGAAGAGCATCTACAACTCTAAGTGCTTCATCAACGTTTCTTCCAAGTGGAAGATCATTGATAGTTGAATGTCTTACAAGTCCTTTTTTATCAATTAGGAATAGTCCTCTTAGAGCAACAGACTCATCAAAAAGTACTCCATAATCTCTTGCAATATTTTTAGTTACATCAGCAATTAATGGGTATGAGATTTCTCCAATACCACCTTTTTCAACTGGTGTATTTCTCCATGCCCAGTGAGAAAAGTGAGAATCAATTGAACAACCTAGTAATTGAACTCCTCTTTCTTTGAACTCAGCTACTTTGCTATTAAAAGCAAGAATTTCTGAAGGACAAACAAATGTGAAGTCTAGTGGGTAAAAGTAAAGAAGAACATACTGATCTTTGTAATCAGAAAGTGAAACTTCTTTAAAAGATCCATCTTCCATTACGGCAGTTGCTTTAAATTCTGGTGCTTGTTTTGTTACTAATGAAGTCATAATTATCTCCTTGATTTATTTATTAACTTTCTCAGTTGAGGTTATTATGGGGTATATTTACAGCAAATTAAAATTGAAAATTTCTATCATCATAATAGATAAATTCTATGATTCAACCCTTAAATAACTAAATTTTTTTATGGGATGCGTAGTTTAGTCGAGTGTAAATTCCACTACTTGAGAGTTTTTTGACTTGATGCTCCTCAGCTCATCTGGAATATCTCCAAGTATCTCTTCTTCTAATGAACTAACTATTCGCTGCTTCAAGCAGTCTTTATGAAAAACAAGAGCGATTTCCCGAGTAGGTATTGGCCTGGTGAATGGACGAATCATCTTCTTTTGAGCACTTGATAGGTCTTGTACGGCCATGTAGGGAAGGACGGTGTAGCCAAAACCTTTTAAGACCATATTTTTTAGAGTTTCAAAATTTCCACTTTCAAAATTTATATTTTCTTCCGCGTCTTTACCTTTTTTCTGAGAACAAATATTTAAAACTTGCTCTCTAAAGCAGTTTCCCTTATTGAGTAGCCAAATTTCATTAATGTCTAGGTCTTCTTCTTTGATTGTTTTCTTTTTCGCAAGTGGGTGGTCATTATTGATAAATAAGTAAAAAGGCTCGTAATAGAGCACTTTTTCCTCGATGCTGGCTTCATTGAGTGGTGTTGCCAAAAGTGCTGCATCAATTTCATCTTTTTTTAGCATTGATATGATGTCTTCTGTTTTTGCCTCTTCTAGTTTTAAATTTACCTTTGGGTATTTGTTCACAAAATTGTGGATAAACAAGGGAATTAAAAATGGTGTAAGTGTTGGAATAACAGCAAGTTTAAACTCCCCACTTAATTCCTTTTGACCTTCCTCAATAATACTAAATAGTCTTTTTTGTTCTTTGAGTATACGACTGGCCTGCTCAATAATTGCCGATCCTTCAGTTGTTGTTTGAATGGGAGATTTTGTTCTGTCAAAAATAGTTATTTGCAGCTCTTCTTCCAACTTTTGAATTTGCATGCTTAGAGTGGGCTGGGTTACATGGCACGATTTTGCTGCCTTTCCAAAGTGCTTAAGCTTATCCACTGCGATAATATATTCTAGTTGAGTTAAGGTCATAGACTTAATTTAATTAGAAAGTGAACTAACTTGCAAGAATTTTATTCTTCACAATAAGTGAAGTGATGGTCACCTAAGAGGTCATACCCATTATCGGCCCACATAGATTGTCCTAGCATTTTATCCATTGCGGTTTCGATTAATTCAAAGTCATTATGAACTGTTTTACCAGCAGCTTCTTGTCCTATTTGGTAAAGTCTTTTAAAAAGTAAGGCTCCTATAAAGCTTGTTTCTTTATAACAAGTAATATTTTGAACTAAAATATCATAGTTTAGTCGGATAGTAGATTCACTCATGGCCTTGGCACTATAGTAGTAAGAATGACCATCTTCTGTTCTGTATTGGTAAGCATTTTGAAGAGCTATTTTATCTTCTTTAGATAGGCCATTGCATATATTTGCGTTAGGGAAGAGTTCTTTTACTTCGGCAATTCTTTCGTCGAAAGCCTTCTCAAAACATTTTAAAAATGTTTTGGAATTCATCTCGACTGCTTGCGCACTTAATGTAGCAGATAATACTACAAGTAAAGTTAAAATTGATGCCTTCATAAAACTCCTCATTCTTATTTCTGTGGTAAAATTTTAACCTGGATTTTTGTCGCGGTGGGGATCAGAAGTCATATTTTCATGGTGTTAGGTTTTTTGACAGTGTGTAAGTAGTTGAGAGTAGGGAGAGAAGATCTCTCCCTGTTATAAAACTTAAATAATTGATAATAATTCTTCGAGAGAAAGCTCCGGATGATGGGGGTTCTCCTCTACAGAGTTAAGAGATTTTCCTTCTTGATATCCGCCATAGATATATTGGAAGAAATCTTCTTTGAAACTCATTTGTGCATACTCTTCTAAGTCAGACTTAAAATTTTCTGTAGTCACCGTAGTATACTTTCTTTTGTGAAAGAATTCTCTCAAGAAATCTTTAAGACCAGGTTTACCGATTTCTTTAAGTTGGTAATCAAGATAGGCCATAAATGAGCGTCCATACTCATAAGAGCGCTTATCGGTTTTTCTTGTATATAAATTGTGGGCGGCCAAGTTAGCAGAGTGATAGAATGGTTTATCATGGGTTTGATGGCCTTTATCTCTCCAACTCGCGATGGCTTCATCTAACCAGCCACTATTTCCATTTGCGGGATGGACACCCTTTGCAAAATAAGAGTGTTGTAATTCGTGCCCTAGCGATACTAATGAAGTTTCAGTGGCTCCAGCGTGCTCCATACCACCTCGAAGTCCTGTTCCATAGATGATGAGCTTATCATGTGGCCATGGGCCATAATCTGACTCAAGTTCAGCAAGTACCTTCCAAGCTTTCTTCTTTAAAAAATAATTATAGAACCTAAAGTTGGAATAGATCGTTACTGGAATTTGCCTTCCATCGATGGAAGTGTACTTTAAATACCATCGTACAAATTTATTAATAGGCACAAGATGAAAATAGACAGATGAAGCAGTGTAGAAGTCGGGGTAATCAACAATGTAGTGGTTGTTACTAACTTTTGTAACCTTTCCATTGGCAAACAAAGAATGCCATCTTTGGGTTCCGCTGACTTTCGCCTCAACTCTCATCTTATATTGATCATACTCAAGATTAGTTGGAAGATATTGCTCTAAAAACATCCTATCTCTTAAATCTCTGATAAAGAAACCATTTGAAACATTATACCAGCCTCTTCGACTTGTATTAAATCTAATACCATTTTGAATACGAGATTTAACAACGAGAGTATGTTGTCCAGCTTTGACAAATTGATTTACAACTCTAACTGAAGTTGTGTATCCCGGTGGGGAAACTAGTGACTGTGTCGTTTCTTGACCGTCAATGGAAACTTCAGATGGGGTAGAAGTTAGGTCAAAGAGTGGGTAGCCATCTTCGTTTTGTTTAAAAACAATAGTAGAGACAACATTAGCTACTTGAAGACTTGTTTTATATTCAATCTCATAGTTCGCACTGATAAAATCTACAAAAACCGCTCTTTTATTTTCGATATTGAAGTTTGGCGGAGCCTGCTCATATCCCGACCAAGTTAATATTGAATAAATACTCAAAAGAGAACTTAATAATATTTTCATTTAACTTCCTTTGTTAATTTTTTCATTTTTATATAGACATGCTTTATTTAACAACCAAGTGAATACCCCATTGGCCACTTTACCCGGGGTGTATTCGGGGTGAAATTGAACCCCTAAAATCGGTCTTTGATGAAACTCTAAAACCTCAGCTATTTTATTTGAGTTTGAAAGAG
>JBFKKF010000249.1:0-3980 GCA_041631355.1 Bacteriovoracaceae bacterium
AGAGATACACACTGTTTCAAAATCAATCTTTTTTTTGGGGTTAATGATTTTAGCATCAACCTTATTTTTTTCAGGCATTTTTATGGCCCGAAATGTGGCGATATCACAATTGCAGGATATCCCATTAATGAGTTTTATTTGTTGGGGAATGTCAGTACTTGTTCTTGTGAGATCTTCAGTCGTCTTTAAATTTAAGTAGAACTGTTTTTTTTTCAGTTCTGTCACCTTCATCATAATCGTTTGGATCAGTGCCCTGAGAAACATAACCTCTGGGATTAAATAATTTTGCCGTAAAAAAATTATCCCCAGTGATGTATTCCCAATGAACACAAGGGGTAAAAACATTATCATTTGGGTCAGCTTCAACTTTGGGAATATTTTGGTTAGCTAAATTCAAATCTTTATTCAAAATTTCAATAGCATACTGGTAACACTCTTGTGGAGACTCAACGGTGAAGACGTATTCTGTGTAATCGTCAAACCAACTACCCTTATATGGCATGCCAGAGTCTTTATCCATAATTGATGGGGTAAGTATGCAGGAGCCCTCTTCATGTCTTGAGAAACTAGGAAGTGAGGTGAGTATTAATGTTGCAAGAATAAAAATTTTCATAGTTCAAAGTCCGCTTATAAGTTTAATTAATACTCTCATTAAATGGTCATTATTCTAATATTTGGTGAAAAAATTATCTACCCTGTTAAGTAAATAACATGATAACAGGCACTGTTTTCAGTAAGTTATATACTATTAAGCCCAGGAATATACAGATAAGGGGCGTGAATCTCTTCTAAGCGATTAGGTCCAAAGATCCCTGTGAGAAACTCATCTATAGGCAGTGAGAAACTTTCGTCTTTGAAATTAAAATGAATTGCTTGGTCAGTAATTTTTTGAATATTAAATTCACAGTAATGAGAGACAAGGTCTCTAAACTTAGTGTGGTCACCTATTTTAACAAGAGCAGCATAGAGTGCTTGAGGTTGATGATCTTTAAACATTTGCGTACTCCACACTTGTCCAAATTGTCTGAGTACTTGAATTGATTCATTATCTACTGTTCCGTACTCGTGGATGATTCCGGCAAGGTCTTGTCCCTTATTTATAATAAAATAGTTGATTACTTTATCATGGTTATGTTTTATTAGGTATAGATCAGCAGAGGTGATTTTTTTGAGAACATTCCAGTCATTAGCATCTCGCTTAATTCTAGCTTCGTTGGGCTTATTATAGAGTTTGAAAATTTGACTAAGCTCTTCAGTCTTTAGTTGGTTCAGTTTAGTCTTAACTATTCTCAATTGTTCAGTATTTTTAAACTTCTTTTCTAGCATTGAATAACTATAGAGATTAATCGCCGGATAGAAGCCCATCCTTTTATATAAATCAATTTGATCACTCCATAAAATGTGGAGTGCACAATGATATTGTGGATAAATATGATTAAATAAATCTCTAAAAAGACCTTTACCTCTATGGTGTTTATCTACGGCAATCCCACCATACATTGCGATAGAGAAAAGTTTATTTTTTATTTCAATAGCTGCGTTTAAGACACCAATATGAGCGATAGGATTATTACCCTCTAATATAATATGGCAATTAGAGTGATTATTTGGGTTCATCAAAGGATAGAAGTCGGTGGCAAAAGAGTTCTCTGTACTATAATCAAAAGACTTTTCAATTAAACTGAGTACTTTTTGTTCAAGTTCGGGACTTTTTGCTAAGTTTGTATATTTATTTGTCATTTTAATCTCACTTATTTGTTTATATTTTAGTTAATTCTCCCCCCATAAGCAAAAAACAAGCCTTGGTAAATGCTTAATATTGCATTAATTAAACCCTGTAACCGGCTAATTTTTCCTAGTGTAAAGTATTTAATCATTTTTTATCAGGTTAGAAATTAATTGGCCGATAAAGAAAGCAGATGATTCTCAATCATCCCATGGGCCAAGGATGGCCTAATGGAACCCTATCAAGGAGGATAAAATGGGTTTACGTATTAACACGAATGTGTCGAGTTTGAATGCTCAAAGGAATTTGAGTAAGACTCGAAACAGTCAACAGAAAGTTTTAGAGCAACTTTCTTCAGGTCAAAGGATCAATCGTGCCGGTGATGATGCCGCAGGATTGGCGATTTCAGAAAACTTGAAAGCTCAAATTAGAGGTCTCGGACAAGCTGAAAGAAATGCTGCAGACGGTATTTCACTAGTTCAGATTGCCGAAGGTGCTTTATCAGAGACTTCAAACATTCTCATTAGGCTAAGAGAGCTGTCAGTGCAAGCCGCTTCGGACACTATCGGGCCAACAGAGAGAAAATTTCTTAACGTTGAATTTGAGCAATTAGTATCAGAGATTGATAGAATTGCGAACTCGACAGAGTTTAACAAGGTTCCACTGTTAAATGGTACCGGTGCTGTATTTGATATTCAAATCGGTACTAGAAATGACCCTTTAAGTGATAGGTTAACGTTTGATGCATCAAGTGCAGATACTAACGTAGCAGCACTAGGTCTAAATCTAGCATCGGTTGCAGATAAAATTTCTGCACAAAACTCCCTTGAAGCAATTGACTCGGCGATTGTCTCTGTTTCAGGTATCAGGGCTGACTTTGGTGCCCTTCAGAACAGACTCCAGTCTACGATTAACAATATTCAAGTGAGTATTGAGAATTTAAGTTCTGCAAACTCTCGAGTTAGAGATGCAGATATTGCAAAATCAACGGCAGAGTTGACGAAGACTAATATTTTAATGCAAGCAGGTACTTCGGTACTAGCGCAGGCGAATAAGTCCTCGACAAGTGCATTAACATTAATTCAATCGGCTTCGAATTCGTAAGTTACCCCGATTGAGGTGGAAGTTATCCGCTGATTGAATTTGAAATTTCCTGCAAGAAGTTTTGAATAAAAAAGACTGACGGTAGGTGTGATGTCGTAAAGTGTAAGTGCGAAGTTGATAGGTGTTTATAAGTCACAATATCAACAAAATAAAACAATAGAGCATGGAAGCTCGAATTAAACAAGGAGGTTTAAGATGTATAACGACGGAGCATAAAAATGGGATTAAGAATAAATACAAACGTTCAGAGTATTTCTGCACAGAGAGCTTTAGGACGTACAAAAACTGATTTAAATAGTAACTTAAGAAAACTCTCAAGTGGAGAGAGAATAACTAGAGCTGCGGATGATGCGGCAGGGTTAGCTATAAGTGAGAACTTAAAAGCACAAATCCGAAGTATCAGACAAGCTAAAAGGAATGCAGATGATGGTATTTCACTTATTCAAACGGCCGAAGGTGGTTTGTCAGAAGTATCCAGTATTGTCATCAGACTTCGAGAGCTTGCGATACAGGCTGCCTCAGATACAGTTGGAGACACAGAAAGGGGATTTTCAGATATTGAATTCCAACAACTCAAGCAAGAGATTCAAAGAATCTCAGAGTCGTCAGAATTTAACGGAAGAAAATTACTGGATGGTACAAGTGGGTTGGTTGAAATCCAAGTTGGAGCTAGGAATCACCCCATTAATGATCGTATTAGATATGATGGTACCGATATTGTGTCAACACTGGAAGCTTTGGGACTCTCATCTGAGACAGTATCAAATAAGGTTGGAGCGCAAACGGCACTTTCAAAATTGGATGACGCCTTGGTTAAAATCAATGGAAGTCGTGCAAACTTGGGGGCGCTACAAAACCGCCTTACTTCTGTCATCAATAACTTGGGAATTACAGAGGAGAATTTTAGTGAAGCCAATTCACGAATAAGAGACTTGGATGTCGCTCAAGAAACGGCCTCTCTGGCAAAGAACCAGATTCTAAACCAGGCAGGAGTTTCGGTACTATCACAGGCGAACCAAGCACCAAACTTTGCACTTAAACTTATTAATGGATAATCACATCCGCCAAGCCTTGCTACGAATGTAGCAAGGCTTTCTATATTCTATTTTCTACAAAATCTGCTAAAATTAAATTATGGAAAGTAAAAAAA
>JBFKKF010000250.1:0-3954 GCA_041631355.1 Bacteriovoracaceae bacterium
GCTGCCGACGAAGCGGCCATTACTAGAGATATAGATATCGTTATTGTTGCTGACTCTTCTGTTTCTTTAAAGGAAGAGCGCTCAGACATTGCTAAAGGCTTTGACCATTTTTTGAAGACACTTCCCTCTGAAGTTAATTATCACGTTGGGGTTATTCTCGCCCACAGTGGAAAGTCACCTAAGTCAGGTGTTCTCTTCCAAAGGGATGAAGAGCCTCTCGTTTTAGACTCTAGACAATTAAGTATTGAAGATATTCTTTATGGTTTAAATGAAAAATTAAAATCTCCTGCTGGTGATGGATTTGGTGATGGAGGCGAGATGGGTCTCTACTCACTTCATACTGCCTTAAAAAATAATTTGGCGTCTCTGAGATCGGAGGGAATCTTCCGTCCAGAAGCCGCCTTGGCAGTTGTCTTCTTATCTGATGAACAAGATATTTGTTTTGATTACCCTGAACATATAACTCCTGTGGAAGATAAGCAGAAAAAAGAAGTAAAGGCAAAAGCCAAGTACTGTGATGGGATTAATGCAGACTCAGTATTGGCGGCCATCAAAGAAGCTAATGGAGATAAACCACTTGTTGTAGGTGGTATTATTTATGACAACCCTCAAACTGTACCTAATGAGGGAGAAAATGAAATTGGTTACGGTTATAAAGAGCTTATCGAAAAAGCCGGTGGGATAACTATTGATCTTGCCTCTGGTGACTATGGAAATGGTTTAGAAAGGCTCGGTGTATTGGCCCAATCATCTGTAAAACCTGAAAACAATTTTAATCTTAAGGCTTCTCCAATTGATCAGGACAGTATCGCTGTTACAGTTGATGGAAGTAATGTGGATTACAATTATGCTTCTGATTTAAACCAAGTTCAACTGGCCCAAGAACGATCACCTTTTAGTGTTGCAAGATTAGAATATTGTCAGAAAAAAGAATCGCCAATCATTGCCAGTCAAGTCGTTGCTGGTGGGTTTCACACTTGTTCTGTCTTTATAGATGGAAAAGTAAAGTGTTGGGGACAAAATAATTTCGGCCAACTTGGTTATGGACATACCGATATTCTAGGTGATGATGAACAAGTTGAATCAATTGATTACTTGGCCATCGATGAAAAAGTTATTGATCTCTCAGCAGGTTTATTTCACAACTGTGCCGTTTTAAAGAGTGGAAAAGTTCTTTGTTGGGGCGGTAACGATAAAGGGCAATTAGGTTTAGGACATACTGATAATATTGGGGATGATGAAGATCTATCCAATGCTGTTAAAATTGACCTCGGTGAAAAGGCCATAAGAATTTACTCTGGAACACGTTATAACTGTGCTCTATTGGAAAGTAAAAATGTAAAATGTTGGGGAGAAAATAGCTCCGGACAACTTGGTTATGGAAATACTGATCATATTGGAGATAACGAAAATCTTTCTAATCTATCCTATGTTGATATTGGAAGTACAGTTATCCAAATGGATATCTCAACCATATCAAATCATACTTGTGCAGCACTTAGTAGTGGTGATCTTAAATGTTGGGGAAATAATGCCTTTGGACAACTTGGTTATGGGCATACTGACAATTTAGGTGATGATGAGCTAGTGAGTGATGTGCCTGCTATCTCTTTTGGAAATAAAGTTTTACAACTTGCCACCGGCTTCGTTCATACCTGTGCCCTAGAGGAAGGTCAAAAAGTTAGATGTTGGGGTAAAAATAATTTAGGTCAAATTGGACTTGGTTTCGATGACACCATCGGAGATGATGAAGCTGCAAATTCTGCGGCTCAAATTGATCTTAGTGGTAATGGAAACGATGCCTTCAAAATGGTTGCAACTGGAAATAATCACACCTGTGTTATTGGACAAGAAAGCAATATTCATTGCTGGGGACTAGGAGCTCTGGGGGCCCTTGGTACTGGATCTAGCGAGAATATTGGTGACGATGAAAGTATTAATAACGCCAATACTGCTGTAAATATTGCCTCTGAATTCTCACAAATTAGTGGTGGGGTCAATCATACTTGTGCTCTAGAAAAGCATGAGGGTAAAGTTATCTGTTGGGGACAAAATAGCTTCGGACAATTAGGTATTGGACACAAAGACAATATTGGGGATGATGAATTACCTTCGCAATTTGTCTTGCTGAAATAATCCAAGAACTAAAAACAAACCTAGAAAAGAAAAAAGAAATTGAAGGGCTAATAGACCTTCATCACCAGCTTTATAGGTGCAACTCGCTTCAATATCACTTTCATATCGGTTACCAGAACTCCCACTACTTACTGGATCTGTAATTCCTGTAGGAGTAGTACTTTGCGTGGGTGTTGCGCCAGCAAAAGTTCCCGTAATAGCTCCATCTGGAGTATCAACCCTAAAAAGACCATCTGATCCAGCACCACCAGCGGCATTACTAGGTGAGTTCGTGGTATTAGCACCACCACCGCTAATATTGATATTGGTACTACTCACACTTAAACTAGAATTTGTAACAATGTATATGGCCCCACCTGAGCCTCCTCCGCCGTTTCCACCAAAAGATGTTCCTGCTGTTCCTCCATTGGTACCAGATGTTCCTACCGCCGAAATTGAGCCTGTATTACTCAATGTAATAGTTCCTTTGGCAATAATTGCGATTGAACCAGCACCATTTCCGCCATTTCCACCGGTAGCGTAATTGGCGGCTCCACTTTCATCTACTCCGTGACCACCAGCTCCACCACCAATGCCCCCTTGCAAGGTAGTACTCAATGTACTCGCTGAAATAAAAGACGAACCTGCTGATCCCCCAGCGCCATCTCCTCCGGTTCCCCCTGTGCCTGCAGTTCCAGCACTTCCATTAACAGCAAGGCCAGCACCACCTCCGCCACCACCATTAGCGATAAGCCCAGAGAAATCCCCATTTACCGTTCCGCCAGTTCCACCGCCACCTTCTCCACCAGTAGATCCACTGGCACTTTGAAGAGTACAACTACTATTGGCAGCACAACTCCCCCCAGCGCTTCCACCTGGGCCGGGACCAGATCCACTGGCCGAGACAATAATATCACCCTCTATGGTGACATCTCCCTGAGAACGCAGCTGAATAGGATCTGTAACTGTCGACTTGACCGTTATTTGCACACCGTTTGCGATATTAATACTAGCGCAATTCCACACGGCCTTATCTAATTCCTTATTTGTAGACCAATTACAGTCATCGCTTCCATCCCCATAACTCAAATAAGCATGGGCCGAAAAAGAGCTTAAAAGAAGCAAAAAAACTAGTTTCATGGGTTAATTTTTTCATAAAGACCAGTAAGAGTCCATGACTAAAGTAAATGCTGATGATAGAGTATTCATATTATGACCAAAAGCGCCGAAGAAATTTTAGGAGATTTCATCGAAAACTCTAATGAACTTGCTACAGCCGAAGAAATATCCTTCTTTGGAGGCTCGTTTCACCCATGGCATCAGGGTCATAGTTTCTGTATCAAACTTGCTCCAAAGGAAACTCCTATCATTGTCATTCCTGATCATAACCCTCATAAGAATTATTGTAATGCCTCAGAAAGACTAAGCTCGGTGACTGACATCCAAAACCAACTAAACGAACTGGATGCAAATACATTTTTATTTGATGGCTTTCTGGGTCTTGACCACGTTAATCCTACAGTGAAGTGGATACGCTATCTGAGCAATAAATTCCCACAAAAAAAGCTAAGCCTTCTTATGGGATATGATTCATTCAGAAATTTATTAACATGGAATGACTCTAAAGAATTATTGGATACTCTTTATTGCCTCTATATAGCGAGTCGTGAAGAGATCCTTGAAGATAGAAAGTTATTTGAAGATGTTCTATTAAGGGACTTTCCCCAGTTAAAAATTCAGTTTTTAGGACACCATCCCTTTGAAGGATTATCCTCAACTAAAATTAGAGAGAAACTAAGTTCTCAAAAAGTTTAAGCAAATGCTGAGATCGTTTGTACC
>JBFKKF010000251.1:0-3940 GCA_041631355.1 Bacteriovoracaceae bacterium
AATATTTAAAGACTGACTTTCACGTTTTGAAAATTGACGCTAACTTAGAACTTGAATTATTATGGTCAGATTGAAATTATTAAAACTGTTATTTAAACGTAGGGGTATAAATGAGTTGGTTTAACTCGGTTAAGAATCCAAAAATAAAAAATTCAAAAAAACAAAATGATAATATACCTGCAGGACTTTGGAAGAAATGTGTCAGTTGCCAAGAGGTAATGCAAACTACCCGGTTAAGTGAGAATATGAATGTTTGTCCTCTTTGTGGTCATCATTATAGAATCAGTGCGAGAGAGAGAATTGATCTTATTTTAGATAAGGGAAGTTTTAAAGAATTTGCAACAGAACTCAAGACTAATAATCCATTAAAATTTGAAGACAAACAAAGCTATGCTGACCGATTAGAGAGAGCTGAGAAAAAAACTGGTCAAAGTGATGGAACTATATGTGGTATGGGAACTATTGACGGTAAAAAACTAGCATTGGCCGTTATGGATTTTTCTTTCATGGGAGGTTCAATGGGAGTTGTTACGGGAGAGAAAATTACTTTGGCCATGGAAAAAGGCCTTGAGCATAATATTCCTGTATTAGTCGTTTCATGTTCAGGTGGCGCAAGGATGCAAGAGGGTATTCTCTCGCTCATGCAGATGGCAAAAACGTCTTCGTTAAGACAAAGATTAAAGAAAGCTTCAATTCCTTATATCTCCTTATTAACAGACCCTACCACTGGAGGTTGTGCGGCAAGTTTTTCTATGCTTGGTGATATCAATATTGCAGAACCAAAGGCGTTAATAGGTTTTGCTGGTCCAAGAGTTATTGAACAGTCAATTCGTCAAACCTTACCAGAAGGGTTTCAGCGCTCAGAGTTTTTACTTGAGCATGGCTTTATTGACCGTATTGTCGAAAGAAAAAATCTAAAAAAAGAGCTTTCCTTTTTTATTGAAATGTTTACTAAAGTTTAGTTTATGCTAACAGCTGATTCTTGGCTTGAACAATATTATGGTACAGAATTTTTCAGTGGTAATTTTTCTCATTTAAAATCACTTATATCAAGGCTAGACCTTAGAAATCCACCGGGGACAATTGTCACAATAGGTGGCACTAATGGCAAGGGGCAAACCTGTAGGGTTCTTTCAAGGCTGTTAATGGAAAATCACAAGACAACTGCGCTTTGGACCTCTCCTCACTTAAGCACTGTATGTGAACGGTTTCAGTTAAATGGCAATAATATTTCATCAGAGAAATTACTTTCTCTTTTTATTGAACTACAAGAAGCCTTGACTGGATACAGTATAAAAGTGAGTTATTTTGAGTTTCTTTTCTTGGCCTTTTTAAAGATGGTGAAGTCTGAAAATCTCGATGTGATTATTTTGGAGGTAGGCCTTGGGGGCCGATTAGATGCGGTCAATACCATGGACGCAAATATCTTTGGTCTAACTTCTATTTCACGTGATCACCAAGAATTACTTGGCTCAAGACTAAGTAGCATACTGTATGAAAAACTTGGAATCCTTCGAGATAATCAGATATTTTACTCAGCACTCGAGTTAGATTATCTTAGGAGATTGACGGCCGATTATCTAAAAAACTTTAGAGCTGAGTGGATAGACTTGTTCTGTGCTGGGGAATTGAATCGATGTGATAGCTTCGATATTAGAAATTCCGTTCTTGCCCATAGTATTGCGAGTCAAATACTAGCAACAAATCTAGAGTTTAGTACTAGTGATTACTCAAAAAGATCTTCACTAGAACTGCGCGGAGTGTTATATGACTTATTTCCAACTCATAATATCGATGGCATGAGAAAACTTGTTCAATTCTTAAATGATAGGCATAATAAAGTATATGATTTGGTTTTAGTTTCATTTAGTAAAAGGCCCTTAAGGGATTTAGAAACAATGATGAAAACTTTATTATTAAAGTTTGATAGAAGCCAGATCTTACTCACCACTTTTAATCATATGAAGGGTATTGGTGGTGATGAATTAGAAAAAATTGCAGGTAAATATAAAGTAAATGTTACAACTCAAAAAATGTTATTGCACAAGCTTCAAGATACTCCAGTTAAAAACATCCTGGTTACTGGCTCTAATTATTTTCTTGGGGACTTTTTGTCTCGAGCAAGCTCACGCTAAAAGTGCTCTTCAATTAAGACTAGGGGAGCTAGTAAGTGTCTATTCAGAAAAAGCTTATCGACGGTCTGGGGGGAAATACTTTGAGGCGGTAGGAAATGTCGTTATCATTTCAGGCAAGGATACACTCTACGGAGAGAAAGCATCTGTTGATACTACTACAGGAAAAATATCAGTTGAGGGAAGTGTTAGATATATCGGGCAAAATATAACTATCTATGGTGCCAAATTAGAATACGATATGAACACTTCTCAATTAGAGATGTTCAGTTCTAGGATGATCACTCCTGACTTTAGTATCGTCGCTAGTTATATCTTACGAAAGTCTACTAGTGAGTACTATGCTAAAGAAGCTGAGTTCACAACCTGTAGAGACTGTGCAGAGTCCTGGTTACTAACAGGGAAAGAGGTATATCTCGAAATAGGAAAATACCTACAGGTATACCACGCTCTTACTAAAGTTAAAGGAGTTGATGTACTCTACCTTCCATACATTGCCATACCTGTAAAAAATAAAAGAGAGTCAGGGATACTCTTTCCTCGAATCTCGACCCGAAATAATGAGGGATTCTATTATGAGCAGCCACTTTACTGGGCCATTGATGACTCTAGGGATATGACGATTACCCCAACTTTTTTATCAGAAAGAGGCTATGGAACTGACTTAGAGTATAGACAAATGTTTAGTGATCAGACCTGGCTAGAGATATCTAATAAGGCCCTAATTGATGCGATCTACTTCCCTGGTGAAAATAACACTTCTCGATCGGGTGAGAAGTTCTTTAGGCAATTCATGGAACTAGAAACTCATACACAGTGGAGTAATGATTTTTTATCCCATTTCAGGTTTGTGGGTAGTAAGGACAATGAATTTCAGCGAGATTTTCAAATTTATACTGATGATTATATTAGGCAAAATGATATCGGAGTCGATTTTTTCACAGAAAAACGTTGGGAGTTATTCCAAATTGGTTTAGATGCTAATTATAAGAATAACCTTATTGTTCCTGAAGCAGTTGGTTTTGATGAAAATTATGTTCAAACTCTACCACGAATATATTTCTCAACACGCCCCATTTCCTTGTGGGAATGGGATAAAGATTATCTATATAAAATGTATGTAGGATTAGAGGGTGACTATACGGTCTTTAAGCAAAATAGATATCTAGAAATTGATAATATTAGGAACGCAAGAAGGACTGATATTTCGACTTATTTAACCTTAGAACTATTTAATTGGAATGCACTAAATTTAAAAACTCATTACCAAGTAGACTATCAAGGGTACAACTTTTTAACTGAAGATTATAGTAACTTCTACAAGCAATCTGGAGTTATGTCTACAGAGTTAAGCTTTACTGTTGATCGGATTTTTGGGCTTGCCTATCGAGAGGAATACACTGATGATGAAATTGCTCCTGAAGGAAGAAAACGTATAAATAAAACAGATACGAAACAGAGCTCACAGAATGTTTTAGGCTCAAACGTAATTGGAAGTTTACCAAAGTTTGATAGTAACCTCTCTCAAGAAAAAATTGTTGTAAGCAATAATAGTTATCGACACTCCCAGGAATTTAAACTGATTCATCACCAGTTAGTAAATAGTTATGAGAATGGAAATCCCGTTTTCGAGCAACAAATAAAGTCTGAGGATGGATGGTTCGATTACCGGGATGCTATCAAGGCTGATATCATTGATCTACAGGCGAATATTGCCCGTCAGGATTTGCCCCTGAAAAATACCTTGGAACTAAAGTGGAACAATATTCTCATTAAAAAATCTCCTAAGGTTTTTAACTATCGCGAGG
>JBFKKF010000252.1:0-3933 GCA_041631355.1 Bacteriovoracaceae bacterium
CCATACTTAGGTATTCGAACATATCCAACTAATTCTTTCTTATTATTCAGGTAGATATAGGCGTCAAAGTGTGAGTCCTTATCAGATGACCATATTTTTGTTCCAAGCGTAGGTAGATAACTCTTTTTTCCTCCTAAAGCAAAAAGATTTTCTGCTTTGGCTTCGCGAGCGAAATCCTCAGAGATCTGAGTGGTCATTTGCGCATTAAAGCTAATAGTTTCATCATCAAAACTCTTTTCATCATCAATATTGTAAGAGATTTCTTCTTTTTTATAATCCCAAATTAACTGAATAGAAGTCTCACTGCCGTCTTTCTTTCTCCCAACAAGCGTAACAGTTCCTTGTGGTACAGTTTGTGCTCTTGCTGCGCTTCTACTTGTGACCATCATTTCCGCAAGGGCCTGATCCGTTTCTTCAGTGTTTTGTCCTAAATTCGCTTTTAGTTTTGCTACAATATTTGCGACTTTCTCACCTTCCATTGATATTAATTCATCACCTAACTCAAAGGGAAAATGTGATTTTGAAAGTTTATCCCGATCGATGTAGACGAAAAAATAACGACCTTGGCTTCCACGAATGGTAAAAGGTAAGCTGGCCTTTTCTGTCGCATAAAAACTAACACTTACGTGGTAGTCTTTCATGGAGAGTATAAGCGTGTTTACGACTTTGTGAAACTCAGAAATGCTTAGTTCTTTTTCTAATATTTTGTCTTTAGCTTTTGCAAGTTCAGCTTCCATAGTCCAGTTTGCAAATTCTTTTTTCCATAATGCCGGTGCGTACATGGCAGTGTAAATACTTGCAAGTGAGTCTATAAATGTAGACATTTTCTTTTGTAATTTAGTGGCAGCGTTAGCGTTAAATGCCAACACAAGTGCCATTGATAAAAGTAGCTTCTTACTCATCTTCTTTCTCCTTGTAATTCTTCCTATGAATTAGCAACTCAGAGATGAATGAGCAATGGAGTATTTATAAATTCCAAACCCAAACTCACCTGATTTCTTGTAGTTACCGAATTAGTTATTGTATAATTTAGATATTTCCCTCAAAATTTATGTATATAAAAATAGCTAGTAAGGAAAAATGAATGACTAAATTTATGCTGATTAGGAAAAAAGAGGCTTTGTGCGGGGCACTGCTTTTACTGGCAGGCTTGATCTTCTTATCTAATTTAGGTCTAGATCAAGAATTTGCGGTGGACTCATACCTATACTCTAATCTTCAAAAGCTCAATGGGCCAAATGAGTACTTTGGTGGCCTTAAGGACGGAAAAGTATATGACCTCCAACCCATTAGAGATTTATTCTTTTTTTTCGATCTCCAGGGAGAAAAAATATTTGGATTTTCCTTTAAGATTTTCACCAATCTAATCTTGCTTGGATTATTTATGTTTTATGCCTACAGGCTAATTAAATTATTTAATATAAATGAGAAGATTTTTCTTTGCGTGTTATGCCTTAACCCTATTTTAGTCCATATTGCTGGCATAGATACGAGTAAAAAACATATTTTGAGTGCAATATTTATTTTAATGTTTTTGGGGGAGTACTTTAAAAACGAATATAAAAGTCCCGGAAAACTTATAGTCTTTCTACTCTTATCCTTACTGTCTCAGCCAATAAACTGTGTCCTTGCAGCTATTCCCCTTATTGATAGTGCGATTAATAAACGTAAATTACAATGGGGAGTTGCTCTAGTATTGATTGCGGGAGTGATTATATTTGTTAATCTTTACTATTACCACTTTGTTTTTTCGGATTTGGCCCAGACAAGTAAGTTCACTGAGAGCTCTGTGGCCGATAGAGTGTTAGCACTCGGACAATATTTCTTTCAGTTATTGATTCCTTTTAATTTATTCTATTTTTATTTTAAGGGTGCTCTTACTAATTTAATTGGACTTGCTTTCTCAGTGCTGAGTATTTATACCATTTTGAAATTTTTTTCAGGACGTATTCGGTGGATAACTCTGGTATTTATTCTGGGTTCATATCTCGTTATTAATATTCAAGCAACCCAAATTTTTCATCAAGACTCCTACCTTTTAATGGCAGTAGTTGGATTTGGGATACTTCTAACAGATCTTATTGAAAAGTATAAATACAAAAATGTAGTACTTGGAACAATACTAGTATTTTATTTGGCCTCCAATATCAAATTGCTCTATTTTAAAAGTGACTATGGCCACTTTATAGGTGAAGGAGTGAGAATGCATCCATCATGTCGAAATATATACAACGCTACGAGATATAATTTTTATAAAAAAAATAAAGAAGAGTTTCTAGAATACGGGCAAAGAATGTTGAAAGGAAACTGTGTCTATCATGCAAGAGGAGATGAAGCCATAAACCTATTAATGCAAGCAAGTATTGTCTATCTTACAGATGAACTCAGTACCGAGCAAAAATTAAATTTACTTACTAGAAAAAACAAAATATCTGATTTTGATCAATTGGCCATAGTTGCATTGTATGGAAAGCTAAATGATTCGAGGCAATTTGCTAGGAATTTAGAGATTTACTTTTCTAAGTTTAGTCCTCAAAAGATAAATAGTAGCTTTTTTGAAGATATTGTTTTGTTTTGTGAGAGAAATAAGAATATTTCGAATTGTCTTAATCTATTAAACTTAAAGTAATACACTCTATTTGGGACATTTACTTTTATTCGTTATGAAGTATGGTAAAATAACAATATGAAAATCCTCATGGCCTTATTACCTTCATTCTACCTTCCTCTTAGTAATGCAGATCAGCTAAATTGTGTAAATGGAGAGGATTACTTTCAGTGTGTACAGTATATAAGAAATTATGATGCTGACACCATAACCTTCAAAATTAATGGAATTCATCCCTTACTTGGAAATAAGATTCCAATTCGTGTCAGGGGAGTAGATACTCCTGAGCTTAGAACTAAAAATCAATGTGAAAAAAAACTTGGCCATGATGCTAAGTTATTAGTTCAAGTAAAGGTTCAAGAAGCAAAAAGAATAGACCTAGTTAGTTGTTCTCGTGGTAAGTATTTTAGACTGGTCTGTGATGTTATTGTGGATGGTGAATCCTTGGCCAAAACTCTGATTCAAAGTCAATTTGCCTATCGGTATGAAGGTGGCACTAAAAGAAAAATGGATTGGTGTAAATTTAGGTCGATACCAAGACTTCCTGCTACGAAATAAAGAGATTACAGCATCTTAGGCCATCTAAGGTCCTTAGGGAAATGCTCCGATAAAGAGGTATGAGTATTGAAACCACCATAAGTGAAAATTTGAATTTACTAGGACATCTGGCCTACACTCTAATATTTTTTTCATTTTTAGTGAGTAATATTTTTTGGCTACGAGTACTTGCTATATTTGCATCATTTGCCTCAATCGCCTATAACTACTTCGTGCCGGCAGATCCATTATGGATTTCTATACAGTGGAATATTTTATTTATTACAACAAATTCATTTCGAATTTTTATGCTTCTTTGGGATAAAAGAAGAGTCGACTTACAAGAACATGAAAAATTCATTCATGAAAACTTCTTCGAAGGTTTAAGTTCCGGAGAACTAAAGCGTTTAGTCAATAAAGGTTATCTTAGAACAAGCATCCCAAACGAGCTACTAATAAAACAAGGTGAAGAAGTGAGCTCACTAATTATGATCTATAAGGGAAGCGTTAAGGTTCTTTATAATGGAGAGTTAATTAAAGAGCTCGGGCAAGGCCGCTTTGTTGGGGAGATGAGTTTTTTAACGAAGTCTGTTGCAACTGCCGATATTCGAACTAATGGGCAGGTAAAATACTTTATTTGGAGTAAGAGTTCACTACAATCTTTAACGAAAAAGAATGCTAAGCTTATGGCCGAAATACAAAATGCACTTTCAAGACAACTTGTCGAACAAGTATTAGATCAAAAGCAAAAAGAAACTCCTCCTCCACTTAAAATTGCCGCATAGTTA
>JBFKKF010000253.1:0-3930 GCA_041631355.1 Bacteriovoracaceae bacterium
GTATCCTCCTTGATGGAGGAAGGAAAAATTGATCCAATCCTTCTAGGACAGGAAGATATTATCCTCAATAAGCTGGAAAAGCTTGGACTTAGTAATTTGAAAGATAAAGTTCAAATTATCCACCCCTCACAACATGAACACTTTAAAGATTATTACTTCAGCTACCACAGCGAAAGACAGCGAGTTGGGGCCACACTGTCTCTCTCGGAAGATCTTATGAAGCGGGGGAACTATTTTGGTGCCATGATGGTTAAAAAAGGACATGCTGATGGGATGATCACTGGTACGACTCATAATTACCCTGATTGTTTCAAACCAATGATGCGAGTTCTTGGTAAAAAATCAGACCTTAAGGCCTGCGGGATTATTATTCTAGTCTATAGAAATAAAGTTCTTTTTCTCTCAGACTGTACAGTCCAAATTAATCCTAATGCTGAAGAGTTATCCAGCATTGCATTAGCAACAACACAAATGTATAGAAACCTAATGCAAAAAGACCCATCAGTGGCCTTTTTAAGTTACTCAAACTTCGGATCAAATATCACACCTGATACCATTAAAGTTAAGAAAGCAGTAGAATTAACTAAAGAAAAACTACCCAATATTAAACTAGATGGTGAGATGCAAGCCGATGTTGCGGTTAACGAACAAATATTAACTAACCTATTTCGTTTTTCTGACTTAGATCAATCAGCAGATATTCTGATTTTCCCTGACCTACAATCAGCAAATATTTCTTATAAGCTTTTAAGTCAATTGAGCGAATGTACTGCAATAGGACCAATTGTGGCCCCTACAGACTATGCTGTAAATATCGTTCAACGAACTTCAACGGTGGAAGAAATAATTAACATGACTCACATCACCGCTTTGATTAGTGATCTACAAAAGGAGAAAAAATGAGTTTTTCTAAAAAGATAATTGCTACAACTAAGGCACCCCAGGCAGTAGGAACTTACTCCCAGGGAGTTGAGTTTAATAATACTTTTTTCTACTCTGGACAAATAGGTATTAATCCTGAAACTGGCGTACTTGCTGAGGGCTTCCTTGGACAACTTGAACAAATTCTACAAAATATTGATGGGCTTCTTGCCTCTTGCGATATCACAAGAGAAAACATTATTAAAACGACAATCTTTTTAACGGACCTGGAACAATTTGCCATAGTAAATGAGGCCTACGAGAAATACTTTTCCGCGCCCTATCCTGCACGAAGCTGTGTTGAAGTTCCTAGACTACCAAAGGATGCATTAGTTGAAATTGAAGTAATTGCGGCACGAGGTTAAACTTGTTCACAAAGAAGTACATTTTTGAAACAAGAAATACCCGGGCGAAACGGCTGATAACAACGGCAATTATACTTGTCTTTGTTACATTTATTTCTTTTGTGCTTCTTTGTATTTATATTCCAATCTATGCTCAAAAACAAAATGAGATTTCAGAGCTGGCCTTCTATAAAAAGTCTCCAGATGTTATTGCCGTTTTTACTGGAGATGTGGGAAGAATTGACTACACACTAAAAAAGGCTGAACAATACCCCTCTGCTAAAATCTTTATCACTGGTGTGTATGCAAAAAATAGTCTGACGACACTTCTAAGAAAACAAGGCAAAGCGATCTCTGTTGATGAGTATCTTCTCCAAGAAAGCCATCATATTGATATCGACTATTTAGCAAGAAATACAGTTGAAAATGGTTTGGCCACCATTAACTATCTAAGCCAACTTCCTAAGAATAAAAAAGTTCTCATCATCTCTAGTGATTATCATATATATAGGATATCCCAAATCATGGATGCTTTGAGTTCTGACTCACTCCATCATGATTATTATTACGAAAGTATTCCAAGTGATTACAGAAATATGCACAATATTCAGAAACTAATTAAAGAAGTTTATAAGATCTTTAAAGCCTCTACTTTTTTAATGTTTTGGGATAGAGAATTTATTAATAAATAATTAGGACCTTGTAACTGAGATAATTTCTTCCATAGCTTCAATTAAGGACACGACTTTTAAAAACTCAGAGTAGTCTTTAACTTCTATTTCAAATAAAAAACTTCCTTTCATATCTGGTAGAGATTTAGCAATGGCCGATTTTATATTTATCCCATGTCCATGCATATTATTAGTGATACGAGATAATATTCCCGGCCTATCATGAGTGATGACTCTTATGCTAACAGGATGCCTAAAAGCATAAGCGGGATTCCACTCAACTTCAATCTTTCTGGATGACTCTATTTCATGCACTCTTGGACATGCTTGAACGTGCACTGTAATCCCTCTTCCTCTAGTAATAAATCCAACGATAGGATCACCTGGAATTGGGTTACAACATTTGCCCATCCTCACCATGATATCATCAAGTCCATCTACTATAATGGCATTATCTTTATGAGAGGTCTTTTTAGCAGTATTAGAAATTTCTTTGTAGAGAGTATCAAACTCTCTTTTCTTTCTACCTTTATTTTCTTCCTCTTCTACCTTAAAGTCTACGGAGGGAAGTAGCTCTAAAACTTGTTTTAAAGAAAAACGGCCAGAACCAATATGAAGGTAGAGTTCCTCAAGATTTTTTAAATTAAATTGATCTAAAACTTTTGAAAATTCATTTTTCTTTTCTATTGTCTTTATATTAGTTGAATAGGTTTTGAGTGCCTTATCTAACATCTCTTCGCCAATTTCTCTATTTTTCTCTCTTTCAACTTTTAATAAGTGCTGCTTAATTTTAGTTCTGGCCTTACTGGTTTTAACTATTTTTAACCAGTCCTTAGTTGGAGTCTGAGTCTTACTGGTTAAAATCTCAACAGTATCACCTGACTTCAAGCGATATTTCAATGGAACCATTTTTCCATTTGCTTTCGCCCCAACACATTTGTTTCCTACATCTGTATGAATCGAGTAGGCAAAATCAAGTGGAGTTGCCCCATAACGTAACTCCCTAACATCACCACTAGGAGTAAAAACAAAAATCCCTCCAATATCCAAGTCATTTTTAACCACATCCATAAACTCAGAGCTTTGCTTAATCTCACGGTTATATTCCATAAGCTCTTCAACCCACTTGAGTTTTTTCTTATCTTTTACTTTTCCCTTATATAGCCAATGGGCCGCAACACCGGTCTCTGCAATCTCATGCATCTCGGAAGTTCTAATTTGTATTTCAATTCTTTCGGCCCTAGGACCGATGACAGTTGTATGTAATGATTGGTAATTATTCACCTTAGGAATTGCAATATAGTCTTTAAACCTTCCAGGGACTGGAGTGTAAGACGAATGAATAATCCCTAGGCATTTATAGCACTCGGTAATATTATTTACGATTACCCTAAAGGCCAACAAGTCCTGGATTTGATCAAAGTCTACTCCTCGATTATGCATTTTTTTATAAATAGAATAAAAATGCTTAGGTCGCCCATAAACATCTGCTTTAACTGAGTACTCTGATAGTTTCTCTTTAACCGTCTCAACTGTGTGCTTAATATACTCTTCTCGCTCTGACTTTTTCATAGCGATTTTTTCGGCCAGTCGGTAATAGACTTCAGGATGTAAAAACCGTAGGCAGAGATCTTCTAACTCACTCTTAACAGAATTTATCCCTAATCTACTAGCGAGAGGGACATAGATATCGAGTGTTTCTTGGGCTTTTTTTACCTGCTTTTCTTTAGACACATATTGAAGGGTAAGCATATTATGCATTCTATCTGCAAGCTTAACGATAATAACTCGTATATCCTTTGCCATGGCCACGACCATTTTTCGAAAATTTTCGGCTTGGGACTCTTCTTTTGTTTTAAATTTAATTTTAGAGATCTTAGTACAACCAATAACAATGATAGCAATATCTTCACCAAATTTTTCTCTGATCTCGTCTTCTGAAATATCACAATCTTCAATGACATCATGTAAAAGCCCAGCAATGATACTTTGTA
>JBFKKF010000254.1:0-3921 GCA_041631355.1 Bacteriovoracaceae bacterium
GCTTTTCGAGAAAGCTGAGCTAACTTAAGTCCGCCTCCTGCATAAATTTCTTTTGAAGTTCCAAACAATGCACTTGCCTCACTATCGATTACATAGTCTTTGGTGCGAGATAGCTCATATCGTAAATGTTCCGTGGCATGGATTGCGAGGTCTTCTTTCCCAAAAGGAGATTCATTAAATAGAGTCAGTAAGGCAATCTTTTTTCTAATGGGGCTAAACACTTCATTTTTCTTAGGTGCCGATTTATATCCTCCACGTGCATAACCCGAGCTTCTTCTACGCACTGGCTGATTAGTACATGCAGAAATTATAAATAGGATACCTATGGCAAATGGTAAAAAACGAACTGGCACAAAAAATTCCTCAACTACTTAATTTTTAAAGGACATCAACCCTTTGATTAAATTTTATACCAAGGTCGTTATTTGTATCAACAAGCTCAAATAAAAGGTCTTTTTTTGCCGACTGTAGTGAAATTAACAAAGCTTTAAGCTCAGATAACTCGCCATCAAAATAAACAGATATATTAGAGCGAGACTGATTTATACTATCAAGGCGTGCTTTAATAGAGTACTTAATCCCTCTGTTTTCTATAAGTTCAATAAAGGCTTTTACCTCGTCAATATTTGCATATTTAATCAAGTAAATGCTTTTAAGCTGAGTGGATTCGGTAAGTTCCTTGATATCCTTTTGCACTTTTCTAAATTGGTCTTTCACTAATTGGTAAGTTTGATTGGCAACAACATTTGCCAAGTTAATCCCTTCCCTAACTTGATAAGACTTCGTTTTCTCTGAAAACTCGTAAGTATCCACTATCAGATTGGACTGGAGATCTCGTAGATAAGCTGCTCCCTTGTAGGAAAAACGATACTCCTCAGTTTCCTTATTATAATAAACTCGTGTTAACTCCACTTTAATATCTAGTAATAAGGAATTTATAAAGACTTCTGGAATTTCTACCAACATTCTTTTCTGAGGTAATTTCAGATAAGACTCCAAGGATTCTTTGTTAGACTCACTCAGAAGTTCTATATTGGCTATATTTTGTGGTTTATTTTTCTCAAACCACTCAACCCAATTACGATTTACAACCCCTGAGAAGTCATTTTCATTTTTAATTTCTAAGTCCGAGTAAGAAAAACCATTTAATTTATACTCAACATTTAAATACAAAGTTCCGTACTCTGACTGTTGTCTTCCTTTTACAAATTCATAATATAATTTTGATAATTTTGTTGTATTAACTTTACCTTCAATTGAAATATACCTAAGATCCGGATTGGCCGAAGAGCGCGATATCTTTTTTACAACCCACTTGGGTACAACACTATAAAGTCCACCAAAACGCTCGCGCAGTTTAAGTCTTTTTAAGCGCATTTTTTTATTAAACTCTTCAATGTCTTTTGAACTGGATTCAGGAGTAATATTCATTTGAGTTTTTAAAGAGCTTTCGATACTTACGAGTTTTTCATTTAATCGCTCATTGAACTTCGCCCAAAATATCTCTTTACTTAATCCCATTTTTTCAATTTCTTTAGAAATAATATCCAAGAACCCCTCATAAATTAATTGGGACTTTATAAATTCATAATTATCATAATCCTCGGCCCTAAATTTGCCTTCACCTCTAGTGAATTCAGCGTGGGCACTAATAAACATACAACTTAATACAAAAAATAAAATCCATTTCATTTTAATTAATCCTTTAATCATTATTGGGAAAGAGTTGGATTCTCTAATTTACCATCAACTATAAAACTTACTGAATTATGATTCAACAACTCATTTATCTTAGCCGCCATCTGAGGTGTGGGATTGACAAGGTAGTTCTCACTTAGATTCATCCTTGCTCTGCCTTCCTCAGATTCAAAAATTAAATGAGCAGGTACACTTCCTCTATAGCTTAATAATAATTGCTTCAGCTTAGGTAGAGTATACTCGTTAATCGTAGGTGTCATAATATTAATTCTCACTGCAGACACCCTATCTTCTGACTCATCTGTTAACTCTCTACAAGAGTTAACATAAAAACTTCTTCTATCATCAGAGAGGCGCACATAACCATTTAGCACAATTGGCTCATCCGATTCGAGCACTTCAAAACATTCCATATACGACTTAGGAAAGAAGATACACTCGATCTTACCGGATAAATCCTCAATCGTAACAAAGGCCATCTTATCGCCTTTTTTAGTATTGATTACTTTTTTCTCTGATATCATCCCGGCGATAGTTAAATTTCTTTTACTTGGATCATTTCTCTGAGCATCTCTATTTCTGAAATCAAACTCGGGCTTTTCCATTTGAGGTAGTTCATGGATCTCTGATATAGGCATCGAAACTAACTCAGTCAAAACCTCTCCAAATTTATCCAATGGATGCCCAGAGACATAAATACCAAGCAGCTCTTGTTCATATCCAAGCTTTTCCTTATCTTCAAAGTCAGTTATCTCATTAATGTTGAGCATTTCTTCGGTGGTTTCTTCACTTTCTCCCATATCAAAAAGATTAACCTGTCCAGACCTTTTCTCTTCTTGCTTTTTTGAGGCATAACTTACGACAAGCTCTAGGTTTTCTAATAGCGTCGCTCTATTTAACTTCTCACAATCATCAAAAGCCCCTACTTTGATAAGGGATTCAATTACCCTTTTATTACAGGCTTTCATATTTACTCTTTCACAGAAATCGATAAAGCCGGTAAAAGGTCCATTGGCTTCTCTTTCTTCAATAATGGCATTAACCGGTCCAAGGCCGACGTTTTTAACGGCTCCCATCCCAAATCTAATTTTGTCATCAATAACGTTAAATAAATATAATGATTCATTCACATCCGGTGGTAAGATTTCGATACCAATCTCTCTGGCATCGTTGATATACATGGTAATTTTATCCATGTTGTTAATTTCAGTTCCTAAAAGAGCAGCAAAAAAGCTCGCCGGGTAATATGTTTTTAAAAACGCTGTTTGATAAGCAATAACGGCATAGGCAACAGCATGGGATTTATTAAATCCGTATTTGGCAAATTCGGCCATCAAATCATAAATTTCTTCAGCTCGTTTTAATTCATATCCTCTTTCCTTAGCACCACTTAAAAAGATTTCTCGGTGACGGGCCATCTCTTTTTCTTTCTTTTTCCCCATGGCCCTTCTCAGCATATCCGCTTCACCCAGGGAGTATCCACCAACAGTTCGAGCAATATTCATAACCTGTTCTTGGTAAACTATAATTCCGTAAGTATCTTTTAGAACTGGCTCTAAACTCTTTTCCCCTTCAAAGAAATAGTCAACTTCTTTACGTCCAAACTTTCTTTCAATAAACTCATCATGCATCCCTAGACCCATCGGGCCTGGTCGATAAAGAGCATTGATGGCGGTAATATCATCAATCGTACCAGGCTTAAGACGCTTACAAAGATCTTTCATTCCAGATGATTCCAGTTGGAACACACCTGTTGTTTTTCCCTCTGAGATATAGTCGTAAACCGCTTGATCTTCCATATCAATAGATTCGATATCAAAGTCAGGATTAAAATCTCTTCGAATGAAATTGGAAGCGTTTTGGATAACGGTTAAGGTTTTGAGTCCAAGAAAGTCAAATTTTACAAGTCCTATTTGCTCAGAGAAGTCTTTATCAAATTGAACAACTTGCTCCCCTTCTCTACCTTTATACAGCGGACAGTATTTTACTAGTGGTTCATTTGTAATGATAACTCCGGCAGCGTGAATTGAAGCGTGCCTAAGAAGTCCTTCAAGTCTTCTCGAAATTTGAATGATCCGTCTTATCTTAGGATCTTTTTCCGTTAATTCTAATAAACGAGGCTCCATTTCCAACGCTCTCTCAAGAGTAATACCTAATTCATCTGGAATTAACTTCGCAAGAGCATCTGTTTCGGCATAAGCTAGTCCAAATACTCGCGACACA
>JBFKKF010000255.1:0-3910 GCA_041631355.1 Bacteriovoracaceae bacterium
ATCGAAGAAGTCGCCTACGTCATTCTATTCAACGACAAACACCCCTTCGAAAAGTTGGACCAACGAGATGATGACGAGGAAGATGACTACCTACCTTTCCTCCCTGATTCTGCTTATGAAAGTGTCCTCTCTACCCTCAACCAAATGCCAAAAGAAGAAGTCCTCCAGGTTGCCAAAAATGGTTACATCAATCATACCAGAAGAGTCAATACCACCAAAAAGAAGATATAAATTGGGCCGGGATAAAGTTTTCTTTAACCACTTTTCAAGTTTTTTCAAAAAGCTTTGATAAGCATCGATAAAAGGCTTCTGGATAACTACATCTTGCAGTGGATAGCCAGTTAAGAATAACTCAGGAAAGACGTGCAAACCTGTAGAGTTGCTATCTAAATTCTTTTTTAGATATGAAAAAATTTCTTGAAAATCAGCTATTTTATGATGTGTTTGATGTAAGGTTATTTCCATATTAATCCTGTCCTGCTTTAAGCTTGACACTTAGCGGTAGCAAAGGCATATTCCTTAGGATTTTAAGTATATCAGCTTTTAGGTAAAATGAAATGAATAAAAATAAGGTCTTAGTTATCGGTGCAGGGCTTGCGGGCTCTGAAGCAAGTTATTATTTAGCGAACGCAGGAGTAAATGTTGTACTGGCCGAGGCGAAGTCCATCAAGAAGAACCCTGCCCAAAAATTAACGACTTTTGCCGAGCTCGTTTGTACCAACTCCTTAAAGTCGCTTGATCCTAATTCTGCTCATGGTTTATTAAAACAAGAAATGCAAAAATTAGGATCTCTTATTGTAGAAGTTGCTAAGGAAACTGCTGTTCCAGCTGGTGATGCATTGGCGGTGGATAGGGAGGAGTTTTCTCAGAAGATTACTGAAAAACTAGGAAGTCACAAAAATATTCAAATTATTTCAGAGGAGGCCATTAACCCCTTAGAGTTAGCTCAAAAATATGGGTGTTCCAACGTCATTGTTGCCACAGGGCCCTTGACGACTGATGCCCTGGGGAAGTGGATTCAGACGGAACTAAGTGGTGACGATTACTATTTTTATGATGCAATAGCACCTGTGGTAGATAGTGACTCCCTAGATTATTCAAAATTATATTTTAAAGATAGGCATAAGGATGTTGATGATTCTGCAGATTATCTAAACGCTCCCATGACACAAGAGCAATACTATGCTTTTATTGATGAATTAGTAAAAGCTGAAAAGGTTCCAGCTCAAGACTTTGAGGAGTACAAATTCTTTGAAGCTTGCCTTCCGGTAGATCTTATGGCCGAGCGAGGAAAGGACACTCCTAGGTTTTCCTGCATGAAACCAATTGGGCTTAAAATGGAAGATGGAACTGAGCCCTTTGCTGTTGTCCAGCTGAGAAAAGAAAATCTATTAGGTTCAGCCTTTAATCTTGTAGGGTTTCAAACTCGATTGAAGTACCCTGAACAAAAAAGAGTCTTTAGTATGATTCCTGGCTTTGAGAATGCAAGTTTTATCCACTTGGGTTCAGTTCACCGTAATTCCTTTTTAAATGCGAAGAAACTTCTTAATTGGGATATGAGTAGCCAGAAATATCCTAATGTTTATTTTGCTGGACAGATGACGGGAGTGGAAGGGTATACGGAAAGTGCTAGCTCGGGATTGTACGTTGCTTATAACCTCGTTAAAAAGCTTCAGGATAAAACATTTAAGCAATTTCCGGTAGAAACAGCAATTGGAGCACTTATTAATTATATTATGACTGCTGATCGCCCAGCTCCTTCTAATATAAACTTTGGTCTAATTCCTAGTGTGACTCTAAATAAAGAGCAAAGAAAGTCTAAATTGCGTAAAAAGATTAAAAAGCAGCTTGCTAGCGAACGTGCAATGGATAGTTTTTCAAAATTTATGGAGAGTGAGTCTTGTTAGGCTTTTTTTTAATTATTGGTGCCTGTGTTCTCTGGGCGATTGATACCTTAATTCGATATCCCTTAATGCAAGGTGGAGTGGATTCATTTGCTATTGTCTTTTATGAACACTTAATTCTTTCAATTATATTTTTGGTAGTATTTTTTAAGTATCTTCCAAAACTAAACCGTACTAAGCCGGTTCATATCTTACTCTTTCTTTTTATTGGAGGAGTGGGCTCGGCTTTGTCGACGTTAACTTTTACTCAAGCGTTTAATTACTTAAATCCATCCCTTGTCATTTTGTTACAGAAATTTCAGCCAGTGGTGGCCATTTCTTTGGCCCACTTTGTATTGAAAGAACGCATTAAAAAAGAATTTATTCTATGGGCAATCGTCTGTCTTACTGGCGCGCTTATTATAAGTTATCAAGATATTTATAATCTCATTCAAAGTGATGAGCGTCTGTCTGAAATGTTAATTCGGCCGGGGGCCATTTTGGGTCTCTTACTTGTTTTCTTTTCTGTATTTGGATGGGGAGCATCTACTGTTTTTGGTAAGAAGCTCGTGCAACTTGGTTATCAGGACGAGCAAATCATGGCGGGAAGATTTCTTACAGGGTTTCTCTGCTTGATTCCCTTTATTCCTTTTCATCATGACTTATTCACCCATACAGTTGATGTTTACGGTAAGGTCTCTTTGATGGTATTTGTTTCAGGTTTACTGGCGATGTATCTGTATTATCATGGACTGAGAAAGGTCTCTGCGAGAGCTTGTTCAATTGCAGAGCTATTTTTTCCATTTATGGCAGTGATTGTAAATTGGCTGGTTCTCGATGCAACTCTGAGCTTTCAACAGCTTTTGGGTGGAGCAGTTCTATTGATGGGATCCCTAGTAATTCAAATTAAGCACTATTAAATTATTTATCGAGCTCGACTTCAATTTTTGCGACAACTTGAGCTATAATTTCAGCAAGTCCGAATCCTTCTGATTTCTTTACGATTGTTGCTGCCGAGTGGGAGTGTCCTCCACCACCTAAAGAGATTGCAATTGTTCCCACATCATATTCTCCACTGGAGCGAAGGCTTATTTTTACGTGGGGGCCATCGTCTCTAAACATACAGGCCACTTTAACGTCATCTAAGATAAGTAAGTGGTTAATAAAGCCGTGGGTGTCTTCAATATCAATATCGTAATGCAGAAGTTCCTCTTTTTTTAGGACCATCCAGGCTATTTCCTCGGACTGGTTTGAGTCAGCGGATGAGAGAACCGTTCCTAGTAGATGCATATGTTCAATTTTTTTAGTCCCGTAGATTCCGTTATAGGCCCTTGGTGGTTGGATCCCTGTTGCCATAAGCTTGGCAATTAACTCATGGGTTTTTCCGGTTACTGTAGGATAGCGAAAACTACTCGTGTCAATGAGAATAGCTGTATAGAGGGGAAGGGCCATATACTTATCAAATTCTAAGCCAACAGAGAGTATTAATTCTCCAACCATCTGACCAGTGGCAGCGGCAGAAGTATCTATACAATGATCATCATGCTTTTCTTGGTCGCATGGGTGATGATCAATATAGAGTACATCTGGTAGAAAAGATTCGTAATAGCGTTGGAAATGCCCACCAGTTCTTTGAATTGTATTTGTATCAACGACAATAATTAAGTCTGGCCTGTGAGGGAATACATCCCTTATAGAGCGAACACTTTGTACCACTTCCTTTGGGTCAAGATATTTATATCTATCTAGTAACTCCACATCATTGCAGCAAATGGCATTTTTTCCTAACTTTCTTAGGGCCAGGCAAAGGCTTATCTCTGAACCTATTCCGTCCGCATCAGGGAAGGAGTGGGTTGTAATAACAATATTCTCTGCACCCTCGAGTGCTTTAAGAAACTTTTCTTTGGTATCCATGGCATAAATATCGGCAACTCCTTAGAAAAACTCAACTTTATTTCACATCTTGAAGAAATATTAGTATTCTTTTAAGGTATGAAAGCAATAGAGGTTGAGGGAATAACTAAGAC
>JBFKKF010000256.1:0-3909 GCA_041631355.1 Bacteriovoracaceae bacterium
AAATACCTATTAGAGATCATCCTAAACAGGTTCCCATTCTCATTTTCACTAATCTCATTTACTTGCACATCCAATCCCTCCAGGGCCTCTTCTCTATTACTTGCAAGTTGAGTATCAGAAATATAGCCTCCACTTCGTGAAGAGCTTGAACTTCCAAAGTTGGGAGAACTGAAACTTGGAGTTTTAAAGTCAAGTGGCTTAAACTTAAAGTTTGCTTGTTTTTTCTCTAGTTTTTTCAATTCTTCCTGAGCCTTAGGTGCCCCGGCCGAAAGCTGTTGATCAGTGACCCCATTAGTTTTAGGGTTACCAGAGAAAATACTGCTCACTTTAGCGATTTCATCTTTTAAAGATACAGGTTTCACTCCAGTGAGTCTTGATTGAAGCTTATTTTTCTTATCTAGTTCATCTATATTTTGAGCGTTTAAATTTCTTAACGCTTCAGAAGTCCCGCCACCAAAGTCACTGACTGCAGCATCAACCCCCGGGGTCTCACCGTTAAGCCCTCCCGTTGCTGCCTCTGTTGCTGCAGTTTCCAACAAGGTTGCTGCAGTGTTCACTCCTCCAGAAACAGTCGTTCTACCTTCACCTTCTCCTCCAATACCACCACCAGGTAGATTAAACTGTGGAGCTGGAATACTAGCAGTACAGTCAGCAGGTAAAAACGTATCTCCATTTGGAACAGCACAGGTTACTACTCGCTCCTCACCTTGAATACTAGGATCTCCACTACCAACTTGACCACCTGAAGGTGAGCTACCTGAACCTACTCCGGAAGTGCCACTATCTTCAGAGTCTGAATTATCATCAGCAACAGTTGTTTCCGAAATAGCGTGAGAATCTATAAATCTTTGTCTTTCGGCTTCAACAACCTTCTTTCTGTCTTTAGCATCCTTATATGAATCGTAATCGAATTTGTAGATCGCAAGATTAATTGTAGCAAATACTGACCATGTTAGTACACGACTTGATGGGGTATTAAATGCATAAGTTTCCATCCAATCCCACATA
The DNA here is from genome assembly GCA_041631355.1 of Bacteriovoracaceae bacterium. GTDB lineage: Bacteria > Bdellovibrionota > Bacteriovoracia > Bacteriovoracales > Bacteriovoracaceae. The sequence continues at coordinate 1,009 of JBFKKF010000256.1, forward strand.
ACTCTATAAAGTAAATAGGTCTTAACACCTAATTGCAATAAATCTTTCCAGTCGTATCCTGCACTCGCTGAAGAAATTAATAATTCTGATTTAAGTTTATTTATCAGTTTTGCAAGTAAGTCAATATTACCAGGCTCAATACCTTCCTCTTTTTTCAAGTTTTCGTATTCTTGTTCTAAACGATTCTGCGTCCAGTAAGCTTCACCGTTACTCATTATATAATTTTTTAACTCTGCGATCTGTTCCAAGTTATCCAACTGCTCTTTAGGATTCTCTTTAATCTTAAACATTTTAGTATGAATAACTCTTGTAACTAAATTCTCCATAGCTGGCTTAAAGTACTTCTCAAAAATTAATTCTCTCGCCTCTGAAGGAGTTCGTTCACCCGCTAATAGTCCTTGAATGCCTGACTGATTATAATTCAATGATTGTTGAGCTCCACCTCGATTTCCCTTCGCTCTTGGACCTCCTACTTTATTTGAAGAATGATCTTTCATATATTGCCAAGTACCAACAACTCCACTTTTAACCCAACCAAAAAACTTTTTAACACCCGCTACAGCTCCCTCAAGTCTTTCTCCTATAGTTGGACAATCCCCTGTCCATTTCCCCACAACTCCGTGTGGCCCGGCACTGCCATAATTTTCAAATTTACATTCAGCATTTGCCTTAGGAGTTTCGGATTGACCTTCACTATCTGTAGGATCGGCTGTGTTTTCGGTGCTCTGCCCATCTGTGCTTTGTTCTACAACCTCAGATTCTGGAACGACTCCAGTTGAAACAATATCCATTGTTGGTGGCACTGAACTTGCCCAGTAGGTAGCACAGCACTCAATTTTGTGATCTCTTGCTTGGTTAATTTGATAGGCCAATATATTGATCTCTCTACCAAGTGTTACACATTGCCCTGCTATTCCGGCGTTATCACTAGCTGCGGTCAACGAGTTCGCTACGTTTGCTAGAGCAGTGGATCTTTTACTTTGTAAAGTTGTTAATAATCTTGCCCCCTCACTTGCCTCTGTTTGAATGTCCGCAACATTCTTTTCGGTACTCTCCTGCTCAGGAGCCCCAAAAACTCCTTGAACTAATTTTCGTGGAATATTTACGATAAATTTGATGGTGTTACTTACTGAAAAATTACTCCATACTGATTTAATTTTATTCCAAGATTTCCTAAATATCCCCGCTTGCTTTTCTTGGCTTTCAATTTCTAGTAAATAACTTTCAGATTGCGTTATGATATTTCCACACAACTCACTGCAAAGTACATTTGTTCCCGTTTCAATTTTCTCTGGTGTATTACAAGTTGCGGGAGTCTGTACTTCTAGCTCTTTCACTTTTTTTATTAATTCAATTTTTTTCTCAGAGTAAGTTTTTAAAACTGCTGATAGTTTCTCCTCACAAGTAGAATTGATTAATTGAATATCTTTATATTCCATAATTGCAGCCGAAACAAATGCCGCTTCCGCAAGAAGGGCCATGTTTTGCTTATACTTCAGTCCTCGTTCTTGATGCTTATAAATTTTAATCAGAGTATTGTAGGCTTCCAATTGTTTATTATTTGACTCTTCATTTGCTTTGGCCGTTTCTTCGTCATCTGCTTTGTCATCTTTTTTGGCCGCAAAAGTTTTATCAACAGCAATTTGAGATGCTTTTTTAAACTCGTGATTTGCTTTTAACTCTCCTATTAGATATGCCAAACTTCCAGCTTGTACAATTGGAAAACTTTTTGCGCCACCCGAGTTTTTTGCCATTGGACATGCATTTATAGCATAGTCTTCTGGCTTCCAATATAAACCAACCCCGATCATCGCAAACGCGACTCCAACAAATTGCTCGATGATTCCTTTAATACCATCTGGATAATGGTCCTTTAGGTCCGTTTCCGATAAATTAGAATTAAATTCTTCACCAGGTTTATAAACTTCCTTTTCTGATACAATTGCATCAACAAACTCATCAGATGTTTCGTCAGCATAAACAGGACTAAATGGAATGGGAGATAATATCAAGGTCATCACGATAAGTGAGTTTATTCCTGCAATAATAAATTGGTTAACTAAATTGTTCATAAAAATTTCCTGGCAATTATTTTTTTACATCCAACATTTTTGGATAGCTTAAAAGGTATCGATTTGAAATCATTTTAAAGAGATTTCCACTTTCATTATTACTTACTTCTTCAACATTTATGTCTACATTTTGTAGGGCTTCTTCTCTTTTGGCGGTAAGATCATCCTCAAATAGATTATCACTGCCTCCACTACCACCAAAGCCATCGCTAAAGTCTGGGGTAGCAAAGTCTACTGGCTTAAATTTTAAAGGCTTAAACTTGGCTTGTTTTTTCTCAACTTCTTTTAGTTGTTCAGCTGCTTTACTGGCACCAGCTTTTAATTGCGCTGAGGTAATCCCATTTGTTTTTGGGTTTCCAGAGAAGATACTATTGGCCCTGGCAATCTGATCTTTGATCGTAGGCGCATCAATACCTTGAGATTTATTTTGAATTCTTTCATCTCTATCTTTTTTATCTAACTCTTTTTGGTTTAGTCTTCTTAATATTCTATTTGTGTTTCCTGTGAAATCTGTAACTGCTGCATCGACGGCCGGCGTGTCTTCATCCACTCCGCTTGAAGCGGCTTCTGTTGCAGCTGCTTGTAATAATCTTAAACCATTATTAAGCCCACCATTAACTTCTGTTCTATTATCTGGCGAGGAAACATCCTCAACAATATCAAACTCTGGAACCACATTACTAGAACAATCCGCTGGAATAAAGGTTCCTCCCGAAGGTATGGCACAGGTTATCTCTCTGTTTCTGTTAGTACTGGTATCTCCGACAGAACCTCCTGGACCATTATTACCTCCGCCACTACCAGAACCATCAGATCCCTCGTCAGCACT
>JBFKKF010000257.1:0-3905 GCA_041631355.1 Bacteriovoracaceae bacterium
ATCAAGCAGCAGGCCTAGGCAGATCTCAATCGAGTACTGCACTCCAATTAGCAAGAATGGCCAGTAATAGTTACGTTGATCAGGTATCCAATACGATTGGGCTCACAGTTGGTCAAGAGCTTATGCTAGCTCAAGCAGCATTTTGGTCAGGCGTAAGAGCTGAAGTTCAAGGCTACACTGAAGGTTTTAACCTTGGACTAGAGTCTCTAGAAGATAGAGAACGGGGTGAGCAAGAGGGAACTGTAGCAGGAATTCAAGCCGCAAATAACTATGCCTCGAACACCCTTAAACCAAGGTTTTTTAATGACCTCTTTGCTCAAAAAATAGAGTTGAATAAAGCTTTAAGTTTTCTTTCACAAAAAGTGCAAACTAAAACTAATGAGAAGTCACTAGAAACAGCAGCGGAGATGCTCGTCAGTGTTTTATCTGGTGTAACTCCTCCTAATAGAGTGGAGCTCACTCAATCTCAAAACATAAAGAGTCAGCTTGATTCATCCATAGAACTCGCCAAATCGAACTTAGAAAAGGCCCTTGAATCGAAAAGAAACTTAAAAATTGCGACTAATGTATACGAATCCCCTAACGGATACCAACTTCCAGAGATCAGCTGTACAAATGTTTATAAAAAATTAGCTGAGTTTCAAGCAGTATGTCAGAGTGCTTATAACAAAAGCTTTCACCAAAAATATCAAAAAGAGCACTTTGCTAATTTTGCAGCTCAGTATCAGAACCGATTTTTAAATAAAGTTGATGAAGTCTTATCCGAAGGGCTTGAAAAAGAGTATGAAGTTCAATTTGACAAGGCGTTTCCTGTGGCCAGAGCAGATGGATTAAGTGATGGAAAAGAAAAAGTTTACTTGGATACATTTACTATATCAAAAGATCTCGCTTATAAGTCTGAGCTTCCCATTGCAACCAAGAAGGCAAAAGCTATAGCAAAAGAGGAAGTAATAACTTGGATTAACACTAATGCCACTTTAAAACTCAATGGAAAAACAAAACTTATAACTCCAACTATAGATCTTGTTGGTGGTGGTGAGTTCAATATATCCATACCATTAAAAAATATCTCACCAACAGCGCTATCAAAACCTGTACTCATTAAATTAACTAACTCTAAAAATCTCGACTTAACTAAATCCGAGTTTTATGTAAAAAATTTAAACGGTGAGCAAAGTCTCAACTTTTCGGAAATTAAGGCCCAAATCAAAGATTCAGTAAGCTCAGGAACGCAGATTAAGCTCGAGGCAGAGATCTTATTACCTGGTGGTAAGTATCAATCAGTCAGAAAGGCCCTTGTCAGTATTTCTGCTCTGACAGCAGTTAACCCGGCATTGGAAAGTACACTTAACTACGATAGTACTCCTCGAGTGAAAAGCCGATTTGGACGAACTTATATCCACAGAGTTGACATGAAGCTTTCTCCAAAGATTGAAAGTGTAAAAGCTGGATATTCAATCCAAGTAAAGGTTAAAGATGAGAGTAAATCACTCATCACTCTAAAACAATCACAAATAACTACTGGCGCTGTTCACTTTGGACAAACAAAAACTGTCTCATTTAGTTATACCTTAAATAATAACTCTCGTGGAAAAACACTCGACTTAGAATTAGTTTATTTATACCAAAATCGAGTTATCAAAACGGAACAATTAAAACTTCGACCTCACTAAAAAATGATATAAGGCTCCCCCTGGGGGCCTTATTATTTCCGACGAAATATCACATAATAATCAAATTGCTCAGAGATACTGCCAATATGAACACCGATATCTTTTACTTGATTCTTTTGAGTACTAAGAACTTCATAATCACTAAAATATTTTAATGCTTCATCTTTTGTAATGGAAAATGGAGGTCCTATTTCTTTGTTATCAAACTCAAGGCCAACGTAAAATATATAATCAGCACCAAGATGACTAAGCCATTGAACATATTTATTTCTGGTATCAGGTGCAAGTGCAATTAGACTTGCTCTATCGTAGACTGCATAAATCTCTCCCAGAAACTCTTTTGAGAGTTGAAAAATATCAGCACAAACTAAAGTTATATTCTTGGACTTGTAAAAGGTATGTCTTTGTTCAATAACCTTTTCATAAGAAATTTTATTGTCCTTAAAAAAATCTTTAATCGCCTTACTGGATAATTCAACACCAATTACGTGATATCCTAATTCGGCCAGAAACAACATATCATGAGACTTTCCACATAAAGGAACCAATACAGTCTTTCCCTGCGCCATGGGGATAGATTCCTCCCACTTTGTTTGCAACCAATGATTAATGGTTTCTTGGTGAAAGGCTATTTGATTACTGTCCCACTTTTCAATCCAAAACTTTTTTTCCATAAGACTTACCTGATTTAAATGCTTTACATGTAACTGCCTTTATTTGTACAATATTGGCAATAATTAATACAAGGAAGTATATTATGAACCACACACACAATGATGTAAAATCTAATGAGCGTCCAAAAAGTGCTGCTAGAATCAAGTTTCAAAAAATGCTTGAAGAGCAAGAACAGCAAATTAAAAACAATAAACATATTACAAGCTTACTTAATCCTGACCAAAACAAAGTCAGCTTGGAAGAAAAAGTAGAAAATATTGAGGGTTTAATTAAAGGACTGTATCAAACACGAGAAAGCTCACCAGCACCTAAGGAAGTTAAGACTGTCAATGTTGATATGACGCCCAAAAGAATCTATCTGTATTCGATCTCTATTATTATTGCAGGACTTCTTATTGGAATTGGCTTCTCTCTTCAGTCTGAAAATAAACGCCCAACCATAGCTGATAAGTCAGCTCAAAAAGAGATTATTAAATCAAATCAGCTGGTACTAGTAAAATATGGGAACTTACGATCTAGGGCATCTCAAAGTGGAAAAATTATCAAGGTTCTTCACCCCAATCATATTGTGGAGTCAATACAGACTAAAGGTGAGTGGCAGAAAGTTAAATTCTTTGATTATAGTCAACAAAAAGAAATCATTGGCTGGTTATATCAGACAACTTTTAAGGTTTTAAATCAGTAAATCGTTTAAAGCGATAATTTAGCACTCCCCATAGTAAAACGGCAACAATTGAGAGGGAAAGGGCAAGTCCAATCCAAAGTCCTTCTGCGCCTTTGTCTCCATAGAAGGCAAAATAAATTCCAATTGGTATTCCTATCATCCAATAACCAAAAAACACAAGAATAGATGAAGTATGGGTATCATTCATACCTCTCAACACCCCAGACAAGAGTACTTGCATACCATCTGCCAATTGAAAAATCGCCACAATAAATAGAAGCTTCACCCCAAGATCAATGACCAGTAAATCTTTTGTCATTAGCTTCATGATTAACTCAGGAAGAAAAAAGAAGGTACTGGCCGAGAACACCACAAAACTTAAAACTGTTATAACACCCGCTAGCGAATAGCTTTTAAGCCTAGAATAATCATTTGCCCCAAAGGAGTTTCCAACCTTAACTGCGACTGCACTAGATATGGATAAAGGAACCATAAAAGCAATAGAAGCAACGGTCATAATTATATTGTTGGCGGCCGCTTCCACAACCCCCAGTTTACCAGACAAGATAGAGACAGAACAAAACGCTAAAACCTCCAAGAAAAACATAAATGCCACAGGAAGACTGAATTTAAAAATATGTTTTATCATCTGGTAAGAAACTTTTTTAATTTTAATATAATCAACCACACATAGGACCATGACAATTGCCAAAATGATTCTAATTGAAAGACTTGCGTAAGCAAGCCCTACCTGTCCCATCCCCTCAAAGCCTGCAAAGCCAAAGACAAGTACATAGTTAATAAATAAGTTAAGGACAACAGCAATAAGAGAGAGAGCATTAGGTGTTCCGGGCGAACGGAACAGCGTTTTCGGAGTGAAATACTGTTGATGC